>JAFDZJ010000164.1 GCA_018266965.1 Bacteroidota bacterium | reverse complement strand
TGCTTATGTTTCGCACAAAGTTCCTGAAATTTCAGATGATATTTATAAAATTGACGATGCCATGAAAGCCGGTTTTGGTTGGGAAAACGGACCTTTCGAAATTTGGGATGCTGTAGGTGGTGCAAAAGGAGCTGAATTAGCAAAAGAAGCAGGTTACGACATTTCCGACTGGGCAAAATCTTTGGTAGAAAAAGGAGAATCTTTCTATAAAGTGAATGACGAAGGACAATCTATCTATTTCGACAAAAATTCCGGAAACTATACTACAATCCCTGGAAAAGAATCCTTTATCATCCTTGATAACATTAGAAAAAATAAAACTTTGTGGTCCAACTCTGGAGCTGCAATTCAGGATTTGGGAGATGGTATCATCAATTTTGAAATCCGTTCCAAAATGAATTCTTTGGGTGGCGAAGTTCTTGATGGACTCAACCGTGCCATAGATTTGGCTGAAAAAGAATATGACGGTTTGGTGATTGCCAATCAAGGTGCTAATTTCTCTGTAGGTGCCAACCTTGCGATGATTATGATGATGGCGGTAGATCAAGATTGGGACGACCTGAATATGGCGATTGCGTATTTCCAAAATACCATGATGAGGGTTCGATATTCTGCAATTCCAACTGTTGTCGCTCCACACGGAATGACTTTGGGTGGTGGTTGCGAAATGGCTCTACACGCTGACCGAGTAGTTGCTGCCGCCGAAACTTATATCGGTTTGGTAGAGCTTGGTGTAGGCGTAATTCCCGGAGGTGGAGGTACCAAAGAATTTACCCGCAGGACTTCCAAAGATTTTGTAAAAGATGATGTAAAAACCAACCGTTTGAGAGATGCTTTTATGAATATCGCCATGGCAAAAGTGGCTACTTCAGCTTATGAAGCCTTTGATATGGGAATTTTGGAACACGGAAAAGATTTTGTTGTGGTTAATAAAAACCATCAAATAGCCGAAGCTAAAAAAGTGGCTTTACTCATGGCAGAACAAGGCTACACCCAACCTATCGAAGAAAAAGTAATGGTTTTGGGTAAAGATGCTCTCGGAATGTTCTTGGTAGGTACCGATCAAATGCTTGCCGGAAACTACATCTCCGAATACGACAAGAAAATTGCCGATAAACTGGCAAATGTAATGGTAGGTGGAAACCTTTCCGAGCCAACTTTGGTTTCTGAAAGATATTTACTAAACCTTGAAAGAGAAACTTTCCTACAACTTTGTGGCGAAAGAAAAACCTTGGAAAGAATACAGTTTATGTTACAAAAAGGGAAACCGCTTCGTAATTAGACTTTAGAAATTAGAGGTTAGAAATTAGATATTAGAGGTGTTAGAAATTAGATTATTATGAGGGTACATCGTTTACATGATTTAATTATTTGGAAAAAATCCATTCAACTTGTAAAAGAAATTTATCTTGTTACAGAAAATTTACCTTCACAAGAAAAATTTGGCATAATTTCTCAAATCAGAAGATGTGCAGTTTCTATCCCATCTAATATTGCTGAAGGTGCTGGTAGAAATAATCCAAAAGAATTTCATCATTTTTTAGGAATTGCTATGGGTTCTTGTTATGAACTTGAAACTCAATTAATCTTATTAATAGAACTTAATTTCGAAACTGAACAAAACATTCAACCTCTATTAGAACTTCTAACCGAAATCCAAAAAATGATTTATAAATTTAAAAATAATATAATAAATACTTAGATTTCTAATCTCTAATCTCCTTTGAATACGAGACAAGCAATCTAATTTCTAAAATCTAACTTCTAACCTCTAACTTCTAACCTCTAACATCTAACATCTAAAAAACAATGAAAACAGCATACATAATAAAAGGATACAGAACTGCAGTAGGCAAAGCTCCGAAAGGTTCTCTTAGGTTTACAAGACCAGATGAAATGGCTTCAACAGTCATCAAAAAATTAATGTCCGATTTTCCACAATTGGACAAAGACAGGATAGACGATGTTATCGTCGGAAACGCAATGCCGGAAGCCGAACAAGGACTCAATGTTGCAAGATTAATCTCACTTATGGGACTCAACACAGACAAAGTTCCGGGAGTTACAGTGAATAGATATTGTGCATCAGGTTCCGAGGCGATAGCCATTGCCACAGCAAAAATACAATCAGGAATGGCAGACTGCATCATTGCAGGAGGAACAGAATCAATGAGTTATATCCCAATGGGTGGTTACAAACCCGTTCCGGACGCTGCATTGGCTAAAACAAATCCCGACTATTATTGGGGAATGGGATATACCGCAGAAGCCGTTGCCAATCAATTTAATATTACCCGACAAATGCAGGACGAATTTGCTTTTCATTCTCATCAAAAAGCGTTGAAAGCTTTAGCAGAAGGAAAATTCGTCAATGAAATTGTACCTATTCCGGTGGAATATAATTTTGTAGATGATAACCAAAAATTACAATCCAAAAAATTCGATTTCATGGTGGATGAAGGTCCGAGAAAAGACACTTCTTTGGAAGGATTAGCAAAGCTAAAACCTGTTTTCGCCAACGGAGGAAGTGTAACTGCCGGAAACTCATCTCAAATGAGTGATGGTGCTGCTTTTGTTATTGTAATGTCCGAAGAAATGGTAAACGAACTCGGTCTAAAACCAGAAGCAAGATTGGTTTCTTACGCTGCTGCCGGTGTAGAGCCAAGAATTATGGGAATGGGTCCAGTTGCTGCCGTTCCAAAAGCTCTGAAACAAGCTGGAATGAAATTACAAGATATTGAACTGATTGAGTTGAATGAAGCCTTTGCCTCTCAATCGGTAGCGGTAATGAATGAGTTGGGAATGAATCCTGAAATTACCAAT
>JAFDZJ010000163.1 GCA_018266965.1 Bacteroidota bacterium | reverse complement strand
GCATGACCTTTTACCACAAAATTATTGGAATTGATGTCTTTCAGGTGTCTTCTCCTACCGAGTATAGTTTCTACAAAACCATTTTCTCTAGCTTTCTGGACTTGGTTTGCCATGTACAATTTTAGTTGAGGATAATTTTCAAAATAGGAATCAATCATATTTTTGGCTTCTGTTCTGGAAAGCCCCGTTTGTTCCGCCAATCCAAAAGCACCTTGACCATATATTATCCCGAAGTTTACTGTTTTGGCTTGTGAGCGTTGTGTTTTTGTAACTTCAGAAAGTGGAACATCAAATAATTTTGCAGCTGTGGAAGCATGAATATCTTCTCCATTTTGGAAAGCTTTTATCATATTTTCTTCTTTGGATATTTCTGCAATTAATCGCAATTCTATTTGAGAATAATCGGCAGCGATGATTTTGAAGCCGGGTTTAGCAACAAAAGCACCACGGACTTGTCGTCCTCTTTCCAATCGTATAGGTATATTTTGCAAATTAGGATTAAGAGAGGCCAATCTTCCTGTTGCAGCTGTTGTTTGCGAAAAATTGGTATGTACCCTATTGTCTGTAGTAGAAATTTGGTTTGGCAAAGCATCAACATAGGTGGATTTCAATTTCTGTAAAGAACGATATTCCAATATTGATGGGATAATTTCGTGTTTGGAAATCAGTTTTTGTAAAATATCTTCGGAGGTAGCATATTGTCCTGTTTTGGTCTTTTTCGCTTTGGGATCCAATTGTAATTTTTCGAATAATATCTCGCCCAGTTGTTTTGGAGAGTTCATATTAAAGTCTTCTCCTGATAACTCAAAAATTGTTTTCTCCAAATTTTTTAAGTCTTTTTCCAACTCCAAACTTTCTTGGGAGAGCCAGTTTTTATCCAAAGCTATTCCTACCATTTCCATCTTTGCCAATACTTTCATCAATGGCATTTCTATAGAATAAAAAAGTTTTTCTAGATTTTCTTTTTGTAATTGTGGAGAGAAAATTTCTTGAATTCTTCCAATAATATCACAGGTTTCTGCCTCGTATTTTGCTAAATTTTCAAAAGAAATATTGTCCCAAAGCAGTTGGTTTTTCCCTTTTTTGCCCAACATTTCTTCTTCGGAAATCAAGGAGTAATTCAGGTATATTTCGGACAGATAGTCCAGTCCATGTCTTCCATCTGGGTTTAGTAGATAATGTGCAATCATGGTATCCATAAGATTGCCTTTTATTTCTATCCCCAATTGTAAAAGAATTTTGAAATCTACTTTTAAGTTGTGTCCTATTTTTAGTATATCTTCTTTTTCAAAAAAAGGTTTTAGATTTTCCAAAACTACACTCTTCTCGGATTGATTTTTTGGAAATGGAATAAAATATCCTAATCCTTTTTTATAGGAAAAACTTACCCCAAGTACTGTTGGATTTTCTGTTCCGGAAGTCATCAACTTAAAACTTACTGCTTTTTGCGAACACAAATTTTCAACCAAAATCCTAATAGCCTTTTCGGTATCTATATATTGGTATAGCGATTGACTTTCCTTAATGGTTGTTTTGGTACTTGTTTGCGAGTCCAATTCTTCGAAACTTGCAAACAAATCACCAACAAAAGCGGTGGATTTTTTTATATCTAATTTTTGAGTTCCTTCCTTTTTTTCTGGATTTTCGACTTCCGAATTGTTATTGTCTTGGGTTTGGTTGAAAGCACGATACAGATTTTCATAGAGTCTTCGGAATTCTAACTCATCAAAAACCGTTCTTACCTTTTCGAAATCTGGCAAGTCCAAATCATACTGTTCTTGATGGAAATCGATAGGTACATCGCAAATAATGGTGGCTAATTTCTTTGATAAAAGTCCTCTCTCTGCTGAATTTTCTACCTTTTCTTTTAATTTTCCTTTTAGATCCTGTGTATTTGCCAATAAATTCTCTATACTTCCGTATTCTTTTAGAAATTTCATAGCCGTTTTTTCTCCAACACCTTCTAGTCCGGGGATATTGTCCACTGCATCTCCCATCATAGCAAGGAAATCTATAACCTGTTTGGGGTTTTCAATTTCATATTTTGCATTGACTTCCTCTACGCCCAAAATTTCTATTTCTCCACTTTTGGACGCAGGTTTGTATATTTTTATATTATTGGTTACCAATTGGGCGAAATCTTTGTCTGGTGTTACCATATATACTTGGTAACCTTCGTTTTCGGCTTTCCCTGCAATTGTGCCAATTACATCATCGGCTTCATAGCCTTCTACTCCTAGAATAGGAATGTGCATTGCTTCCAAAATACTGTGTATGTAGGGAACTGCAATTTTTATAGCTTCAGGTGTTTCGCTTCTATTGGCTTTGTATTCGGCAAAATCTTCGGTTCTAACACTTGCTTTTCCAACATCGAAAACCACAGCAAGATGTGTAGGTTTCTCTCTTTTAATAAGCTCTATCAACGAGTTGGTAAATCCAAATATTGCTGAAGTATCCAAACCACTACTGGTAAGCCTTGGGTTTCGGATAAGTGCATAATAACCACGAAATATCATGGCATAAGCATCTATTAAAAATAGTCTTTTGTCGGTAAGCATAGTCATATAACAAAGGTATAAAAAACTTGTCTGTTAATAGTGGTAATGTTTTCAACTTTTATTAACAACTGATTTTTTGTTGAACTTTAGCAAAAAACACAGACTACTTGTTAATATAAATTTAATATTCGTGGGCAAATTGTTCACAAAATGTTACCAAACTATTAATATTTTCTAAACACAATCTGCGTGAACTTCTTAATTACTTTGCACCAATGAAAATGAGTAAAAACGAAATAAAAAAATGAGAAAAAATATCAGCAAGAGTATTTTACTAATTAGTCTGTTGTCTGCAGGATTTGCAATGGCACAAAATCATGTTATCGAAGGTCGAGTTGTAGATGAAAAAGATAATAGCCCCATAGAAGGAGTTAGCATAAAAGTAAACGACAAGGTGGTAACAACGGATATGTCTGGTTACTACTCTATTCCAATAGACACAGGTTCTAATTATACTATTTTCGTTTCTTTTAATGGTTATAATAAAAAAGAAATTAACGAGATAACTGTAAAACAAAACGAAAATACACATTTGGATATTGTATTAAGCAAAGCACCAGTAAAAGAAAAAAATATAGAAGGTGTAGTTTTGAAATCCAATGCTAAAAAAGAAACTGTTGCAGCAACAATTGGATTACAAAAAAATTCTGGTGTTGTTTCCCAGGTTATTGGAGTAGAAGCCATTAAGAGAAGTCCGGACAAAAATACAGGTGAAGTATTGAAACGAGTATCAGGCATAAGTCTTTTCGAGGGAAGGTATATTGTAGTAAGAGGATTGTCGGATAGGTACAACCAAGCCATGCTGAATGGGATACAATTGTCTAGTACCGAGCCAGACAGAAAAACATTTTCTTTTGATTTGTTTCCAGCGAGTGTTATAGAAACTTTGGTCATCAATAAAACTTTTATCCCCGAATATAGCGGAGAGTGGGGAGGTGGATTGATCCAGGTAAACACCAAGGATATTCCCAGCAAGAATTTTTTTAATGTACAAATGGGAGTAGGAGGAAATACAATTACCACTAACCACGAATTCAAAATTCAAAATGGTGGTCGGCTGGATTTTCTTGGCATAGACGATGGATACAGAAAATTACCTGCCGATATGCCTGCAAAAAATGCTTTTAGCATTTTAGATGAAGCACAAAAAACAGCAATTGGAAAAAGCTACGCCAAAAATTTAGGCTACCAAACAATAGGATATCCAGAAAACATAAATTTTCAAATTGATGGTGGGCTTAATACAAAATTTTTTGGCAAAGATTTAGGAGTGATAGCCGTAATTAACTATGCCAACAATAAAAGAAGAACGGAAACTAAAAACAGATTTTTCACTATTAATGATGAAGTTGCAGATGTTAATTTCGACTTTTTTACAGAAAAATTCTCCAATGATATTGTATTAGGCGGTTTGCTCAATTTAAGCTTGAAACTAAATAACAATCATAAAATTTCCCTCAAAAATATTATTACCAATAATACTGTAAACCACATGTCTTTCCGTTCTGGAAAAGATTTCGAGTTCGAACCTATTAATGGTGCTAATATTATTGCTAGAGAAATGGGATTCAAACAGACTATTTTCTATAACTCGACCCTAACAGGTACTCACAAATTGGAAGCACTTGGAGGAATAACCGTAAATTGGTATGGTAGTTTCGGTATATTGGATCAATATATTCCATTGTTACAAAGGTTGCAATACAACCAATATCCAGATTTGCCAGGTAGCCCATATTTGGCACTTATATCCAATGGTCTTTCTCAAAAATCCGGTAGTGTTTTCAATTCTACACTTAATGATTATTTGTACAATGTAGGTGGAGATATTTCTAAATCATTTACTGTTTTTGGACAAAAGCAAACCATAAAAGGTGGATATTTATTCCAAGTAAAAGACCGAATATATAACTCCAGACCTTTTTCTATAAAACTAGAAAAATACAACAAAGATTTGCTTTCTATTCCTTTCGAATCAATTTTTAATACTGAAAATTTTGGGACAAATGGCAACCTATTTACATTCGATGAAATGGCAGGTAACCAATACCGATACATTGCCAACACTATTCTAAATGCAGGATATTTGCAAATGGACAACAATATCACTCCTTGGTTACGAGCTGTTTGGGGTTTGCGAGTTGAAAATTTTGACCAATTGGTTGGTAGTACTAAAATGAGTGATGACAGATTTGTATATACAAAAGTAACTGATTATTTACCTGCTATTAATTTCACTATAAAACTAAATAATAAAATGAATGTGAGATTAGCAGGTTCTCAAACGGTAGTTAGACCAGAATTTCGAGAGGTTTCTCCATTAGCATACTACGATTTCGATTTGGGAGCCACTGTAATAGGGAACAAAAATATCCAAAGAACAAAAATCACCAATGCAGATATTCGTTGGGAATGGTACCCAAAAGCAGGAGAAATATTCTCTGTTGCAGGATTTTATAAAAATTTCAAAAACCCTATCGAGTTGTATTTTAATCAATCAGGAGCAGGTACAAGTAATACATTTAATTTCATGAATGCAGACAAGGCTGATGCCTTTGGAGTAGAGCTAGAATTTAGAAAAAAAATGGATTTTACAACTCTTCTTAAGAATTTCACTTTCGGAGGAAACTTTGCCTACATAAAAAATAAAGTTACAGATGCTGCAACAAATACTGATAGACCTATGCAAGGACAATCACCCTACACTATCAATCTCAACTTGCAGTATGATTCCGAAAATTCTTCATGGTCATCAACTCTATTATTCAATATGATTGGCAGAAGGATTCTTTATGTAGGAAATGAACAAGTACCTCCAATTTGGGAAGCTCCAAGACCTCAGTTGGATTTTCAAATTGCCAAAAAATTATGGAACAAAAAAGGTGAGTTAAAACTAAATATTTCCGACATTTTAAACCAAAAATCTAGGTTTTATCACGACTTGAACAATAACAAAGAATACGACTCCAAAGATGCTTTGGCAATAGAAAGAAGAACAGGCACTAATGCAAGTCTTTCCCTGGGATATAATTTTTAATCCCAAACAATTAACAATAATTATATTTAATAAATCTGAAAATATCTTATATCATGAAAAAACTAGTTATGTATTCTATCTTATTAGGAGCTATTGCTACTACTACAACTGCTTGTAGAAAGATTGAAGAAGACGGGCAAACAATTGTCCAAAACAACCCCAACACTGGAAATACTGGGACAGAAAATTTAATTTTGTCTGGAAAAATCACATCTAATCTAACGCTAAAAGCCAATAATATTTACAAACTTAGAGGATTGGTTTATGTTACTAATGGTGCTACAATTACCATAGAAGCAGGTACCAAAATAGTAGGTGAAGCGGATAAAAATGGTGCACTCATCATTACAAAAAATTCTAAAATAATTGCAGAAGGTACTGCAACTAATCCTATTATTTTCACCTCGGAAAAACCAAACCCAAAAAGAGGAGATTGGGCAGGTCTAGTTTTGCTAGGAAACGCACCAACCAATTCATCTTTTAATGGAGTAGCTGGAGTTGGAGAAATAGAAGGTGGAATAAATAATTCCGACGGACTTGGTTTATACGGTGGTACTAATGCCGATGACAATAGTGGAATATTGAAATATGTACGAGTGGAATATGCCGGATACGCTTTCTTGCCAGATAAAGAGATTAACGGGATTACTTTTGGAGGAGTAGGACGAGGCACAACTGTAGATTATGTTGAAGTTGCCTATGCCAATGACGATTGTTTTGAATGGTTTGGAGGCACTGTAAACTGTTCACATCTCATTGCTTATAAAGGATTAGATGATGATTTTGATACCGACAATGGATACTCCGGAAAAATACAATTTGGTATCGCTGTTAGAGACCCTCAAGTCGCAGATGTCTCTGGATCCAATGGTTTTGAGTCCGACAATGAAGCCAATGGAGCCGCAATAACACCACAAACAAGTGCTGTGTTTTCTAATATGACTATCATTGGACCTATACAATCTTCTTCTACCAGTACCAACGCTACGAGTATTAATTCATTATTTCAAAACGCATTGCAAATAAGAAGAAATTCTTCTATTTCAATATTCAATTCAGTTTTTACTGGTTATCCTGTTGGATTATTTATAGATGCAACTAAAGGAATCCCTACTGATAATAATATTGCTAATGGAGGTTTGGTATTTCAAAATAATATTATTGCTGGTTGTACAACGCCTCTTAAATACGGAGCATCAACCACTTCGCCTACAAATTATACCCTTGCAGATCTTACCAATTGGTACAATACTGGTGGCAATACAATACTTACCTATACCGCAGATGTCAAATTAGCTGGAGCTTGGGCTCCTGCAGGCACTACGCCTAATTTCTCTCCGTCAGCAGGGTCTGCACTTCTTACTGGTGGAGTTTTTACACATGCGAAGTTAAGCTCTTGGTTCACACCGGTTACTTATAGAGGTGCTGTAAAAGATGCCAACGATACATGGTATGCAGGTTGGACAAATTATAATCTTTAAATTTATTTACTTTTATTCAATCAAAGAAACCTCTCTGTAACGGAGAGGTTTTTTAATTATAATACATATCCAATTTATATATATCTACCTCCTTGCTATTTTCAACTTAAAAGTTATAAGTTGAATTTTTAAAAAAAATTAGATTTTCCACCAATACTTTCACTAAAAAAATTGGGAGAAATATTTTCACACAATAGTGCCGAAAAAATATTCTTTATTCTGTTACAAACTATTAGGAGTTGGTTAATATTTTTTTCAAAATACCATAAGTAATCATATAAGTTGGCTTAACACCTGTAAGTCCCAAGCCTCCCGAAGATAGGGTACTACCTGTTTCCAAAGGATTATCGGATGCGTAGTAATCATACATCACGAATAAGTTCGGGGAAATATGATGCCTGATTTTGGAGCCCACCTGAATGGCTTTTTGGTAGTGTGCACCTTCCATTTCCAGACCTATTGCTTTCCAAAAAGTATTCATAAAATAGTCTTTTGTCGGGTGCAATTGTCATTTAACAAAGATAAGAAAAGTTATCACTCGTCGGATTTTATTATTTTTGGAAAATACCAAACCCAATATTGTAACAAATTAATAATTCTGTTACTAACCAATCATACATTCATCAAAGTCTAATCGTGATAAATTCGGAACGAGATTTTTTAACAAAAATAGAAAAGCATAGAGGAATTATTTTTAAAATTTCCAAAATGTATATGGATTGTATTGAAGACCAAGAGGATCTTTTCCAAGAAATTGTGTACCAAACTTGGAAGGCTTATCCCAACTTCAAAGGTTTAAGTGATTTCTCTACTTGGCTGTATAGAATTGCTATCAATACCGCTATTCTGTTTTTGAAAAATGAAAAGAAAAAAAGAAATTTATTTTCCGAACCGCAATCTTATTTTGATGTTTCTGCTGAAAGAGAAAACAATAATATAGAAGAACAAACCCAAGAAATGTACCGAGCAATACAGCAACTCAACCCAATAGACAAAGCTCTGATTTTCTATTATTTGGAGGATTATTCTGGCAGAGAAATAGCCCTACAACTGGGACTGACAGAAGCAAACGCAAGGGTAAAAATGAATAGAGCAAAATTGAAACTTAAAAATATACTACACAAAAATGGACTTTGAACAATTAAAAAACAGTTGGCAAAACGATAAAGGAAACAACAGTCTAGATATTAACCTGGAAAATCGTGAAAAATTTCATTTTCCTTTGGATAAAATGAAAAAAAACATGAAAATGGAATTGGTTTCCGCTCTATTTATTTTCCCCATTATGTTGGTGGTCTTATTGCGGATAGAAGATGCCTATGTAAGACTCCTCAGTGTATTGCTATTGCTAATTGCAGGTATGATTACTGGGTACTATTATTTTAAATTCTATAAATTGTACCATAAAATTACACATATAGATTTGGGAGTATTCCAAAATTTAGTGCAATTAAAATATGAATTACAGCTGAATGTAGAGCTTTACAAAAGTTATGTAGTAGCTTTT
>JAFDZJ010000162.1 GCA_018266965.1 Bacteroidota bacterium | reverse complement strand
TTAGGTGCAATAGACGGTATTTTGATGTGTAAAATCATTAGCGAAATCCGACCAGATTTCAAGATTATGGGCAATTTTTTATTACAAAAAATAAAACCTATGGCTCCTTTCGTAATCGCTGTAAACCCTTTCGAAGGAAGAAAAGAATTACACAGCAGCACAAATGGAATGAGAGAAACTCTACAACACCTACAAAATGGCGGCTGTATTGGAATTTTTCCTGCCGGAGAAGTATCCAATAAAAATAACGAATACGGAGAAATCCTTGACAAAAACTGGGAAATACCAGCCGTAAAACTTATAAAAAAAGCAAAAATACCAGTTGTCCCGATGTATTTCCATGCCAAAAACAGTCCATTGTTCTACAATATGGCAAAGCTGCATCCGGACTTACAAACCTTATTACTCCCCTCCGAAATGATGGGCAAAAGAACAGAGCCTATCCGAATAAGAATTGGAAAACCGGTATCTGTAAAAATCATACAAGAACAAGAAAACATACAAGAACTCGGAGATTTCTTAAAAGGTAAAGTCTATATGATGCAGTCCTATTTCGACAAAAGAAAATCTTTGTCCGACAACCTAAAACTCCCAAATCTTGGTCTGAATTTCCCATTGACAAAAACCGAAAATATTGTCCAAAATATTATTGACGAAACGCCAAAAGAGGATATTTTACAAGAAATTAAAAAATTAAAAAGCACAGATAAAATGCTTTTTACCAATGGAAATTATGATGTGTTTTTTACTAATTATGACGATATTCCGTCCATAATGAGAGAAATTGGCAGACAAAGAGAACTTACCTTTCGTGCCATTGGCGAGGGTAGCAATATGCCTTTCGACCTAGACGAGTACGACAAACACTACCACCACTTATTTCTCTGGGACAACAAAGGAGAGAAACTTGTAGGTGCCTATCGTATGGGACTCGGTTGCGAAATAATGAAAAAAATGGGTATAGAAGGCTTCTATACTGCCTCTCTTTTTGAGTTCGATCAGGAACTACAACCATTTTTCCGAAAAGTTATAGAAATGGGTAGAGCCTACATTTCCACAGAATATCAACAAAAACCATTGCCATTATTTTTGCTTTGGCGTGGGATAATACATGTAGGACTTATCAATCCGGAACACAAATTCTTGATGGGAGGTGTGAGTATTTCCAATAAATTTTCAGAATTTTCCAAATCACTTATCATAGAGTTTATGCGTTCTCATTATTATGATTCCGCAGTAGCACAATATATACACCCAAAAAATGAGTTCAAAGTAAAATTGAGAGAACGAGACAGAAACTTATTTTTTGATGAAATAGAAGCAGACCTCAACAAGCTAGACAAAGTAATCGATGATCTGGAACCAGAAATGAGACTGCCTGTACTTATAAAAAAATATATTAAACAAAATGCCAAAGTAATCTCTTTCAATGTGGATCCTAATTTCAATGATGCTATTGATGGATTGATGTATATACGAATGAGTGAGATTCCGGAAAGCACTCTAAAACCAGTATTGGACGAAATAAGCGAGCAGATTAGAAGAGAACAAGAAAATAATCCGTCTGATAATTAAGAGTTTAAACAAAAGACAAGAAAAATACTTGTGTACTAATATAAAAGTTAATACTTTTGCACCACAATAATCGAAAATTATTGTCTTACCAAAAAGGTTTCTTAGCTCAGTTGGTAGAGCAACGGACTGAAAATCCGTGTGTCCCTGGTTCGATCCCTGGAGAAACCACAAAAAGCACTCTTTTAGGGTGCTTTTTTTTGTTAATCATAAAACTCAAAATTTGTATCTTCGCCTTTTATATTTTAAAATGAGAAAACCGATTTCCCTTTGTTTGTTCTTCTGTTCTATTTTTACTTTTGCCCAAGGAATAAAATTTGAGGAAAACATAGCTTTCAACGATGCACTTGCCAAGGCAAAAAAAGAAAAAAAAATAATCTTTGTAGATGCTTTTGCTTCGTGGTGTGGACCTTGCAAAATGATGTCCAAAAACATTTTCACTCTAAAAACTGTTGGCGATTTTTATAATAAAAACTTCATCAATCTAGCAATAGACATGGAAAAAGGAGAAGGTAGAGAAGTTGCTAAAAAATACAGTGTCTATTCTTATCCCACCTATTTATTCATCAATGGTGATGGCGAATTATTGCAAAAAGATGTAGGATATATAGAAGAGCAACCTTTTGTATCATTAGGAGAAGAAACCCTAAATACACTAAAATTCGGGAGCCTAAAAACGAGATTCGAAAAGGGAGAAAACAAGCCGGAATTTTTAGTGAAAGTCATCAAACAATATTATCAGTCCGACTACGAATTGGCTAAAAAAGCATCAGAAATTTATTTCAAACAAAAAAAAGATGTTTTGAAAAACGAAGATATTGGTTTGTTGTTTACTTTTATAAAATCTCCAAAAGATTATAATTTTCTTTACGCAACAGAACACAAATCGGAGATTACAAAACTCATCTCGGAAGATCAATACAACAATTTCATCAATCCATTGAAAATTAATATTATCATGGAAGAGTCCTTCAAAGACAATAAATTCAATGAAAAATATTTTCTAGAAAAAGCAACTCCGATATTAGGCGAGAATGAAGCTTTGCATGTTAAAAATCAATTATTGCTACAATATTATTTAGAACAAAAAGACTACAAAAATTACGAAACACTTGTACTAAACCTCTACAAAAATCCCGACAACATCAGTGAAAAAGAACTATCGGAAGCTGCGAAAATTTTCGTTGAAAATATAAAAACACCCAGTTCTTTGATTACTGCACAAGTATGGGCAGAAAAATCTGTAATGATGAATGAAAATGCCGACAATACCTTTACCCTAGCCAAACTACTCTACTTGAATGGCAAAAAAGAAATGGCAAAAGGATTTGCCAAACTTTCCAAATCATTATCTGAAAAAAATAACTTAAATACCCAATCAATCGATGAATTTATCAAAAAAATCCAATAACAGAAAACTGTTTTCTACGATAGTCACTTTACTGTTTTTACAATTTTATTTTGGTCAAGAGCAAGTTGCACCACAAAATAAAACATTAATAAAAGGGAATGTTTTACTAGCTCCAATTGGGCTAATCAATCTAGGTGTAGAAAAACAAATCGCACCAAAATTCACGCTTCAAGCAGAAGTATTTGTTTCCCCATGGAAATCGTTTGCAGGAAAATACGCACAAGCCTATATGGGAGGGATAGATGGACGATATTATTTCCGAGAAGCCATGGATGGTTGGTATGTAGGAGGAAACATTTCTTTCATGTATTATAAATTACAGAAATGGAATTATTGGAATGACAATATTTTCCAATTAGACAAAGACACCAAACCCTACATAAAAAACAATCTTTACCAAGAAGGTTTTGCTATGGTATTTGGAGTGGTTGGCGGATACCAATGGAAATTGTCCGACCGATGGAAAATGGATATCTATGCCGGAGTAGGAAGTTCACAAGGTTTTTACAAAGGTTACGATAGGATTTCTGGAGACCGATATGATGGTGATGAAAACTGGAACAAAAGTGGCGAAATAATCCCTTACAAAGGTGGAGTAATGCTTTCTTATCAACTAAAATAATAAAAATGAAAATATCTGGTGCTAAACTAATCATTGCCATGGCAATATGTTTCGTAATTTTATTTTTAATGAATTACATTGGAAACGAAGGAGCTGTTGATAGAATATACCGAGCTTCCCTTGTAGGATTTGCTGGTGCGGTGGGACTAGGAATAAGCCTTTGGTATATGAATAAAAAAAGTGATGACAATGACCATCACCACTTCGATTAACAAAAAGGATTTCAAATAATTTTGAAATCCTTTTTTTATTATTGTTAGAAAACAGTATTTATCACTTTTTTTATTCTTTCTCTCTCCTCATCGGTAAGGTTGGAGCCAGAAGGCAAACACAACCCATTGTCGAATAATTCTTCTGCAATTTTCCCACCATAATAAGGACAATCCGCAAAGATAGGCTGCAGATGCATTGGTTTCCATAAAGGTCTGGATTCTATATTTTCCTCTAAAAATGCCAATCGTAGATCCTCTCTATTTTTTCCACAAACATTTTCATCAATTACAATTGCCGAAAGCCAATGGTTGGAGAAATAGGTGTTGGTTGATGGTTGTTGGTTGTCGGTTGATGGTTGTTGGTTGTTGGTTGTTGGTTGTTGGTTG
>JAFDZJ010000161.1 GCA_018266965.1 Bacteroidota bacterium | reverse complement strand
TCAATTTCTGTTGCATTCTCAAAGGCTGTCCAATTTGAAATATTACTTGGGTCGCCAATTTGAGTGAAGGCGATTTTTTTTATTTTATCTTGTACCGTTGCAAATACAGGCTGGTTTGCCTGTATTATAATTTTACTAATTAATCTTTTGCTGGTAACTGAACTGTTGTGTTTTTGCAATACATCATTCAGGTTTTCAACCTTATCTGCAATTTTGGCTTTATTTCTTTCGTAATAAGTTACAATAACCTTTGAAAAATAAGGATAATCAAACCAAGATTCAGGAACGCCCAATATTCTTGTAGCTTCTTGAATGGGTTTATTGAGTTTGGCGATTGTGTCGCCTAAAATTAAATCTCCGTTTTTTGTATTGAAATAGCGTTTATTGTTTTTAAATGAAATTAGTGTACTTCTGTTTCCTGAATAGTTTTCTAATTTTCTTGCAATAAATTGTTCTAATTTCTCCAATGACTTTTGATACTTTGTTTCCCAGTTTTTTAAAAAGCAATCTATCAAACCCACTAAAAAAGAATCTCTCCAATTTGATTCCAAAAGTTTCAAAGCAAAATTTAGTTCGTTTTCACTACCGAAAATGAATTGTAAATTTTGTTCTGAATGGTTTAGTGAATAGGTAAGTGTTCTTAGTTCTCTACGTTCAAATGCGATGTTTGAATTATTGATAGAACTTTTAAATTTTCTAAATACTTGCGGAATAAGATTGTTTCCAGAAAATGAAAATGAGTTTGCACCAACTTCTTCTATTATTTTTTGAAGTTTATCAATTCTATGGTCACTCAATGAAGTCAGGGTTGTTGGAATGATTTTTTGAGCCGACTGCTGAAATGTAGTCGGTGAAAAATGAAATTGTAATATGTCTTGCAATGTCGGCATATTAATTTCTTCTTCCGTTTAGTTTGCTAAGTTGTTCGGTTAGTTCTTCCAAAATATCTTCTTGTTTTGATGAAGCTCCTGCAAGCGATTCTGCTGTTTTTGTTAAAGCATCAGTGTATTTGCCTAAATAGGTTTCAAGACTTCCGCTTACAGTATTTTGATAATCTTTAAGCCCTGTTGTGATTTTGCCAAAAATGTCTTGCAAACCTTTTTCAATAATCTCAAACTTCTGTGCGTAGTCGGCAGAAACTCCTTTTGCCGTTTCTAATGATTTTTGGATTTCTGTAATCGTGTTTGAGTTGTTTTGCAAGAACTGGTTAGAATGTTTTGAAAATTCATTTTGTGATTCTCCAAATCTACTTGATGATGTATTGATTTCCTGCGACACGTTTCTGAATACGGAAACAACTTTTTCCAATTCTGTTTGAGCTTGATTGAGTTTTGAAATACTTCCGTTTACTTCTGTGTAAATTCCGTTCATTTTTTCAATACTTGTATTGAAAGCACTCAAAAGATTTTCAGAAACTTGTAAATTTTTAGATTGTTCTGTCAGTAAAGTTTGTTGTCCTGACTGTAAATCTCCAACCTTGCTTCGTAAAATTTCGCTCATATCTTCAACTTGCTTTCTCATTTGGTTGGTAGATTCTTCCGATTGAGAAAGAGTTTGTTTTGAAATTTGCTGAACCACCTCTTGCAATCCTCTGAAATTTTCATTCAGATTGTCGGTCATATTCTGTAATTTGGTTGGGAAATCGGTTAGCGAACCGCCTGCTTGTCCAAGCAATCCCGCTAAACGTTCCATTTCATTTTTCGTATCTCCACTCATTGAAGTTTTAAACTCTTCAATCATTTTACCCATTGATTCTTGCAATTCTTTTACAATATTTTGGGTCATATCGGTTGCAGGGTCTTTGAGCTTGTTGCCCAAACTTTCAATTTCAGCTTTTACTAATTTCAATTCGGCTACCACTCCTTCGGTTGGATTATTCAAAATTTGTTCAAACCCTGCTGAAATTGTCAAAGCTAAATCTGAAGAAAAGGTTTGTAAAGAAGTTGATTGCTTTTGGGATTCCTTGTAAATATCACGAAACACATTTCCCGGTTTAATGGTGTTTCCGTTTTCATTAGTCGAAGCAAAATCGTTTCTAAGTTCTTTAATCGCTTCTATTAAATTGTTGATTGCTTGTGTTTCTTCGCTCAAAACACCTTCTTCCAATTTTTTCTTTTTAATGTTTGTCCAAAATGAGAACCCAACCAATAAAGCAACTCCAAAAATCGAAACAAGAAATGCGGTCTTTAATCCATTCATCAATTCTGGAATACTTTTTTCAATATTGTTGCTGTCAAAATTCCACAAACCAATAGCAATACCTAAGAATGTAAATAAGATTCCGAGAGTAGGGAACAAGTGAGGGATGAAATCAAACAAATGTTCATTGGTGTTTTCTTTTGTTCGCTTATTGATATAGAAAGCCGCCCAAATGGCAACTATGAGGATTATTCCGATTCCAAATATTATTTCAAAACTCATTATTCGTTTATGTTTTTAAGTGCTTCGTTTATGATTGCTTCACTTGTGGTTACTATTCTAAATTCAACTCTCCTTGATTTGTCATTGTCAATTGGCTGTTTACTGTCAAATGAAATTTTGTAATCTTTATCAACCGTACGACCATAAGAAAGCCCGTTGGCTGTAAGCCAATATTGCAGCCTTTCTTTTTCGGTTGGTTGTAAGTTGATGAAACAGTTTTGAGAACGTAAAAACGCCAATACGTTGCGCCCTCTGTCCTGCGAAAGTTTCATATTGTCAATGTATGGGTCTCCTGTCAAGCCAATTGGTTTTGTATCGGTGTGCCCTTCAATTCTGATTTCTGCAATTTTGTCCTTGTATTTTTCTTGTAATACAACGGAAAGATATTTTGGTAGAAAGTCGGTTAAGATGGCTTGAAAATGTGGAGTTATATCCGATTTTCCT
>JAFDZJ010000160.1 GCA_018266965.1 Bacteroidota bacterium | reverse complement strand
TAAAGAAATTTTTTTTCTTGTCTTTTTAGAAAAGGTTTGAGCAATTAGAAAGCATTCCAAAATAAATTGTTCTCAGTCGACAGCCTTAAATTTTACGAGGATTGTCAGCCATTACACACAACGTTTTGGGTATTGCCGAAGGCGGGGGAATTTTAGCACTGTCGCCCCAAAAAAATACCACAGTTTAAATTTAGTAAAAAAGTTTAATCAAAGCCGTTAAGCCCCGCTTTTGGCAATACCTTGTTGGTGGCAGTTATTCTTCTTCGTCATCTTCAATTGCTTGATTAATCTTTTTAAGCATTTCGTCAACCTTCTTTTTTTCCTCGCCTGATAACCCTGTATACTGATTATCTTCGAACTTGTTTTTCTTAAGAAGTTGCTTAATCATTGCAGTATATGAAAAGTCCTCTGCGACTGTACCAGTAGCAAGTTTCACATTAATTTCATTATCTGTATTTTTTGAAAAGATGAGTTTCATATTATTCAGTGAATTTTTTTAGATTATACTTTTTTACTCTTTTCTTTATTGATGACTTACCTCCGTCAGTAATTTCGGCAATATGGTCTAGTACATTTTTGTTTTCAATTTTTCCTTCAAGAGGACTTGATTTAATAATTATCTTGTTATTAACATTGTTGCAAAGGATTACATTTTGTGCGTCTGCTAACATTGGTATTGTCGCATTATGAGAAACCAGAATTATTTGTTTTTTGTCTTTAATTTTTTTGATAGCAGATACAAGTCCTCCGTTAATATAATTTGTCGCTAGGTTGTCTTCTGGTTGGTCGATAATAATCGGAGCCATGTCTTTGTCATAACCAAGAATAATATCAAGTACTACTGATGTTTTCCAGCCAGCACTTAAATTTTCAAATTTTCTTCCGTCGTTTGTTACTATCTTATATTCCTTCTTGTTGTATGTTTCGAAATCTTTGTAAACTCTTTTTTCAAAATCATCGTAGTCCTGAACTTTTGAAGTTTGCTTTTTGAAATTAGATTCAAAAAGTGCTTCAGGGGTAATGTCTTTAAATCTATCAATTTTACTATCAGTCTTAAGGTATTTATTAATTACTTCAAGGAAAATATCCTTATTAAGCTGAAAGCCATTTTCGATATAGAGTTTGTGTCCCATTGACTCAATTTTTTCTGAATCAAATTTTATCGCATAGGTTGAAATTTGTTTGAGAATATTTTTAAATTTTTTTGAATGAGCTGAATATTTTCTTATTGATTCAATAAGCTTATCGAAATTTTGCTTTTTTGATTGCTCTTCCACATTCTTGTCTCTAAGCTCTTTATCTAGTTTTTGTTTTTCACTTGTAATAATGTTTTTTATTCTCGTCGAGAAATTTGATGCGTTTAAAACTAAAAGCAGTTCTTTTTTGAGCTTTGGAATAAGAGTTTTGTCGTGCTTAATAAAAGGATTGTTTGCTAGCGTATTTTCAATTTCATCTAGTACATCAGTATGTTCTTCGTGAGTTTGCTCTTTATATTCTATAATATTTTTTTCTTTTGTTGTTGGTTGAAGTTTGTCAAAAACATTTCCTTCAATTTGTTTTGTAGTTATCAATCTTGAAAGAATTGGGATTTTTTTCAAAGCTTTGTCTTCTCTCTCAATTGTTTTAACACATTCAATAAGTCCTTTAAGTTGTTTTTTTAGTGTTCTCAAATTGTATTCAATCTTGTCTCTAATTTCACTATCTCCTGGAAAAACGTTTTTAATTATTTCGATGTTGTCTATTTTGTCATCTGTTGCTTCATTTACCACACTCATAATATAGTTTTGTGACAAGTAATGAGGAGTTACGCCAGAGGGATTGTCTATTGATAATTTTTCTACTTCATATTGTTCATAGTTACTTTCACTGAAGTCGTTTATTATTTTCCGATATATTGAATCTACAAGTAAAGTTTTCCCACTAGAGGAACCTCCAATTACAACGTTTAAACCTTGAGTAAGCGTTATATCTATTTCTATATTTTCTTTTTTGTGTTTTACTGCTTTGATATTTTCTGACCACAGCTCGGGCTTAGCTTTTGAATAGATTAATCGGGATGATTCTGATAATGATAGTCTTAATCCGTCGAAAGTCGGTTGAGCAAGCATCCATGTAGGAATGAATGGTTGTGCATCTTTTGCCTTAGCATTTGGGTAGTCCCTAGGAAAGTAGTTGTCCGTACAAGTTACAAGATTGACAAAGTCGTTAATGCCCAATTTTGTGAAGTAACTTTGGGTTTTTTCTAGTCCAGTATTTCCTCTTGCTGTAAAACCGTCGAATTGGTTATAATAAATGCTCCGCTCCATTGTTGTGTCAAACTTAACTCCGGCTGGAATTGATGTGTCAAATGTGCAATGTGACTGTCCTCCATGCGGTAGCAGTAAGAAGTCATATGAATCGAAAAGATTTATTACTCTTTCTAATTTTGGTATTGATTTGTCAGCTTTATTTACAACTTTATTGGGATATAATATGTCAAGTTTTGAATTTATATCAGAAAGAACTGATTTGTCGATTTTATCAAGATTGAAATAAATATGGCAATGATAAGCTGGACATTCTTCATAGTTTTTAATATGTAGTTCTACACCTACAATAATATTTATTCCCTTTTTTAGAGCTTTCAAATAAACTTCCTCGTTAATTGTATTGTGGTCTGTCAACGAAATCAGATAGTCAGAATTGCCGTTGAATTTTTTAATGTTTCGGTCTAATAGGTCTATGTCATAAGACTTGTTGAGACTATTAGGGTCTTCCGAAGTGTGAATATGAAGGTCAATATAAACAGGAGTCATAAGTAGTAGTGAGGTTCGTTATAATTGCCACCAACGTACAGGGCTTTGTGCAGGTGGGGAATTCAATGCTCCGTCCGCCCGAACCGTCAGCCGAAAGTAGAATAAAAAAGTTGATTATTTGTTCGTTTGCTGATAGAATTTCGTCCGCCTGAACTGCTGATGATAGCAGTTCAAAAGTTGATGTTTATTCCTTCAGCCCCACTTGCACAAAACCCCATGTTATAGGGCGTTTTTCTATCGTACCGTTACTGGCAGCACCATAAATTCACCATCTCTATCTTGATAAAATACGTTCCTTTTTCCATTAATCTTTTTAATATCAACATCTACATCTCCGTCAACAGAAACTGTTCCACGTACTCTATCCACGTCAATAGAACCTGACACATCAATAGAACCTCCTTTGACATAGACGTTTTGTTTTGTTGGTATAATGCCAGCATTTTGAAAGACTATTGCCCAAATTCCAATTCCGATTGCAATTAATATTGCTTTGAGTGAAATGCTTTTTGATTTTGTTTCCATACTATCTACTTATATTTATTTAAAAATTAAATGGGCTTGGAAAAAGTGTTGCCAGTCTCTTTTCTATTTCTTTTGATAAATCCAAATATCCTTGGTCGTTTGGATAATAAAGCAGAGCTCTGTGATGTCCCAAGTCAGTTGGCACATCTGCCATAGACTGAGTTATTGGAACAACTGTCTTGCCAAGCGTATGAGCTATACCAACTTCGTAGAATACATTAGGGTTTTTACCGGTAAAATCCGCAACAACCACTCGGCACGTAAAAATTAAATCAAAAATGTCCTGAATGAATGTTGGGTTTTCCCAAATGTCATCGGCTTTTGCACAGTCTAAACTCAAGTTATTACAAGCCATTTTTATAGCGTCATAAGACTTTTGAAGTTTAAAGGGTAACATAACAGTTACTAATTTATCATTTTGAGATTTAATAGGAACATTGAAAACTTGGGGCGAAAAAGTAATAATTCTTTTTGGTGTTCCTGTATGTCCGGTGGAAATAAAATCTGATACCAAGGGTATAGCGAACTTATCAGCTAAATGAGATTTTATTTCTTTGAAGTTTTTGGGGTCTTTTTTTATTATTTCAGTTAAAACCTCAAGAATGTTCCCTTCGTAATCATCGTCACCAAAACTCAAACTTTTTAGAAGTCTGGGGTGTGCCTCTATTACTTGATAAGAACCTAAGGTATAACCTAAGTCCAACCAATCTGACTTTGAAAAGGTTTTAGCAATTTGATTTTTGATGTCAACTAGTTCTTTCTGATGTTCTTTGCTTATCATTAGTAATGGTCTATTTAAAATGCCCTATAACGCCCGGGGATTTATGCAGGTGGGGATTTAGTATTCCTTCAGCCCAACCGACGGTCAACCCATTTTTTATTTGATTGCTGAAAGTATGAATAAATGTTGATAGCAAAATGTCTGCCTACCGCTGCCCAACAGTGAACTACTGCCCAACGAGTTCCGTCCCGCCCCACTTGCATAAAGCCCTTGTTATACGCTGTGGCATCTTTCTGTCTTCAAGTCAATTTAATAAAAAAATCGTCTCCCT
>JAFDZJ010000015.1 GCA_018266965.1 Bacteroidota bacterium | reverse complement strand
TAACACGGGTTTGGCAAAAGTGGCGGTTCAGTGCTCCGCAGACACATTTGTGGTTAATCAAAGTTTGGTTCTCCGCATCAACATTTGTGGTGAAAATCGCCACCTTCGCCAAGCCCGAAACCGTTATGTGCCATATTAGGACAACATCACAATGAAAGAAATAATTCCGACAATAAATGAAATTGTTAAGTATGGACTTAACCCAAACTTAAATGTGACTAACAAGGAGAAATTGTTGGAACGGCATCTAGTGAAAATTTACGACCTGTATTTTGATATAGAATATAAATATGACGAAACGGACTTTGCTGACTTTGACAAGTCACAACTTCCTGACATCAGACATAATGTTTCAAGCAATTTTGAGGACTTCGGGTTCTACAAAACAATCCTTGACATTAACGATATTGACAACTTGCAAGGTGACGCAATCGGTGACGCTATCGATGACCTTTCGGACATTATCGCTGACCTTTTAGAAATCAAATGGAGAATTGAAAACAATAGTTTGGCTGACGGACTTTGGTATTTCCAACTCATATTTAACGGACATACACAGCAACATATTCTAGACCTTTTAAACTTTATGAAACAGAAAAATGGTTAAGACAAAAATTCGTTTAATTGACATTATTTATTGGCTTGCAATCATTGCAGCAGACATTTTTGTTTTCTTAATTATTGGACTTTTACTTATGGGTTATGACGATAGTTATGATAACAGTAAAGGAGAATATTGGAGTTTAGCAAGTATGAACACGACAGAAAAAATAATCTACATTTGTTATAACGCATGGATAATATTAAACATAATTGGACTTGCATACATTGGACGAAAAATATACCGTAGACTGAAATACGGCACATAACATGGTATTGCCAAAAGCGTGGCGGACGGAATTCTATGAAACAATTATACTAAATTTAAACTCTGGTAATTCTGTTGAGCGTTAGTGCTAAAACACCACGCCTTCGGCAATACCCGGGCGTTGTAGGTAACCCTGTTGAAGCACACTAATATTCGAAACATACTGCAAAGACAAAATATGGAAGGACTTACCCTTTTAAAACTATTGAACCCGATTCTAAAATTTCTGGGATTCGCCAAAAAGCAGACTGAAAAAAATTATGCAATCCACAAATTATATAAAAACTTAGGCGTCGCTGCTAAAAAAGAAGATTTTGATTCTCTTTATAATCAGACATTATACGACTTTGAACACAAGAGAATAAAACACTCCCAATTAGTCGATCTATTCAAACTTACTACTGCCAAGAAATCCTTGCAGAACGAATACTACAATAAAACAGAAGGTTTATTCTATGACGACTTAAATACAAACTTGAATGTAGTAGCCAAATTTGAAGAATTGAAAGATTCTAATATAAACCTTCAAAAAGAAGTTATTGAATTTTTAGAAATATTCAATGACAAATTAAATGAAAGTAAATTACCTAAGGAAGTTGAAACAAGTGACAGTCTTAGAGAAATTAAAGAACAAGTTGATAAATTATTTCTACACAATAAAAACATACATCTTCCAGAACAATTAAAAGAAATCAACGGATTAAGAAAAAACAATAACCACAACGCTGTTATTGATTTATTGACAAATTACAAGGAAAACAAGTGGACAGAACTAACTCCCGAATTGAAGTATAGTGTAACTCTAAATTTTGCAATTACATATTTTGATCTTGGCGAAAAGAAAAAAGGAGCAAAATATTTTATTGAATTGCAGGACTTTAATATTAATCAAGAAGAAGCTTGGGGATATGCTTCGCTAGGTTATGCGTTACTTGGCGACACAGAAAAGAGTATTGAGTATGCCCATAAGGCATTGGAAAAAAATACAGAAAATATTTATGCTTACCTGGGTCTTCTATTTAGTAAAGAAGATACCATGGATGCTAATGAATTAGACACTCTAATACCAAAGCATATTCAAGACAAACCTGAAATTGCAATTAACATTGGAACTTATCTTGAAAAGAAAAAAGAATTTGAAAGGGCCTTTGAAATTTTTGAAAAAATCAACCTAAATCATCCAGAAATGGATTCGTTCAAATGCGATGTTTTAGTCCAACTCGGAAATAATAGGATGATTTCTTTAGAACATAAGGACGATTTCTTTTTCAATCAACTAGATGAAGATTCAATTTCAAAAGTAAAATATGCTTCCGAAAAATTTGAAGAAGCATGGACTTATCTAAAGAATACTGATCTTAGAAATTCAAGATGGTATATTCTAACAAATAAAGGAGTAAGTTATAAGGTTTTGGGCAAAAAAGATAAAGCTGAAGAAGATTTTAAGGCATCTCTAGAATTAAACAAAAACTTTTTTACATACCGACATTTACTTCTACTTAAAATGGATGCTAATGAAAATGCAGCCGAATTAATTAAAGAAATTGAAACACTAAAGTTAACTGAAGAGGAAATACAAGAGCTTACAATATTTAAAGCTGATGAGCTTTTTGCTTCTGGTAAAAATGAAGATGCTTTAAAGTTATTATTAGAACAGCTTCCTAAAATAAAATCACCAGAATTGACAAGGCAATACTTGTCAATGATTACAGAAACTTATATAAGACTAAATAACCTTGAAGAAGCAGAAAAGTATGCTCTAAATTTTGCAGAAACTAATCCAGAAGACCCGATTAGTTTTTACAACCTTTCGAAAATCTATTTAAGTAAAAGCGAAGTTGAACAAGGTTCTGAATATTTAATGAAAGCCAAAACTTTACTAAACGAAAAAACACCTCGTTTCATTGCAGATTTTATAGCAGACAAATTCAATGAGATTGGAGAATATAAACTATCTGCTGAAACCTTAGAACTTATAGCCAATCCTAATATTTTATCTAAAGTAACAAGAAAATTAATTACAGCTTATTATCATAGTGGGAATCATAAAAAAGCTATAAATACATCACTCGAATTACTCAAAAAGAATCCGGAAGATCCATTTTTAATTGATATCATCAGTTCGATTTACGAAACAACAGAAAAGTACGACGAAGCAATTTCCACAATTGAATCTTATTTAGAAAAACATCCAGATGATAAATTTATGCTTGCAAAAATTTCAATGAACTATTGCAAGAAAGAAGATTATGAAAGTGGTGCAAAAGTTTTAGACAAGATTACAGATTATTCACAAATTCCTTTACAGGTTCAGTTTCTTATTGCCCATGCTTATATTCAAAATAAAAACTTTACTAAAGGACTTGAAATAGCTTATAAGCTGCGAACTGAAAACTATGCAGACCCCAGTGTACATACAAGGTATGTTCAATGTGTAACTAGCATGGAAAATCAAGCTTCAGAAGTATACTTCCCTAATGTAATTTCCAATAATTGTTATGTAGTTTTAAAAGATAAGAATGAAAAGAAATATGAATTCATAATTGTTGACAAGTCCAAATATCCAAATGAAATTTCTATAGACGAGCCATTAGCAAAAAATTTAATAGACAAACCCATATTAGGTGAAGTCGAATTAAATGGAGAAATATTGACTGTTCAATCAATACTTTGGAAATATACATATGCCTTACATGATAGCATGGATCAACTCTCTGTAAGATTCGGAAATACACAGCCAATTAAGGTTTTCAAATTGAAAGAAGGAGATAATCCATTAGAGCAGTTTCAGGATATCTTTAAAAGCATTGATAAAAATCAAGAATTTGATAAACAGCTTGAAGAACTATATTTAAAGGGTAAGTCAACAATCGGTGTCAATGCTAATCTTTCCAACCTCAGCCCATTAAAATACTGGAGTAAACTAATGAATTCATGGGATATTGGAATTACTTCGATTGGTACGACATTTGAATTTCAAATTGGTTTACAATTATTAGCATCAAACAAGCCAATTATATTTGACATCATTTCATTATTGACTTTACTTCATATTGACGCATTTGAAACATTGAGTAAACTCGTAAATAAAAAGTATGTTACAAAGTCAACTATAGAGATAATAGAAAAGGAAATAGCAGATTTAGAGGGCAGTCTTGATGGAGAAACATTAATGGTGAACAAAATAGGTGGTCAATATCTTAGGCATATTATTACCGTTGACGACAAAAAAAGACATCTTAAAAATCTACAGCACTTTTTAACAGAAGTAAGAACTTATTGTGAAATAGTTATTCCTGAGTTAAGCGAAAATTACATAGATAAAAAAGAAAAAGATAAGCTATTTGGAATTTCATTCAACGATACTATTATAGTTTCAAAAGAAAAGGACTGTATTCTATGTTCTGATGACCTTTTCTTTAGATTGCTATGTTTTAATGAAGATAAAATTAATGGTATTTCTACATTCAATTTATTAATGTATCAAGAACGAAATAAGAATATTGAAGGGCAAAATAGTTTAGAATATTTAGAAAAATTAATAAAACTTAATTATAGAAATATTCCTTCAAATGCGAAACTTCTTTATAAAATCTTTCAAGATTGTGGATATCAAATTAAGCAACCTTATATCAACGCTTGTGATTTTATTAATCCAAATTTCATCCCAGATGTTGAAGGTTCAAAATTGATAATTGACTTTTTATACGAGGTTTACATTTCATCATCTATAACCACTACTAAAAGTTTTGTAACACAACACATTTTATCAAAGCTATTTGCAGGAAGAAATGCAGGATTAATAAAACGATACCTCATTGCTTTACTTGATACAAGATTTTTTCTTTTACCTACTCAACGAGAAGAAATTTTGCAAATTTTAAGAACATTTTAATTTAAGATGGTCAAATCGTAGCTCTCTGCTGAAGGGCTACCTACAACAAAAGGTTTGCCGCAAGGCTGGCAGACGTAGTAACAATCGGCAGTTGGACTACTATCAGCTAATATCGGGCTTGACCGAATTCTATTTGGCTTTTAGTTGTTAACTTCAACTTCAGTTTTTCAATCGGCTTCAGTTGCCGGGCAGACACAGCAACAATTCCAGCCCTGCGGCAAGCCTCGAACGTTGGCTGCAAGCATAACAGTACCCTACGACACAACAGACAATGAAAGAAATCATTGAACTTTCTGACAAGACAATTACTATCGAACGAAAT
>JAFDZJ010000159.1 GCA_018266965.1 Bacteroidota bacterium | reverse complement strand
GCAGCTTCTCTTTTCAATACTCTTACACTTTCAATCTTTTCCCCTGCATATTCAATACAATTTTTATCCCCAACATTACCCTGTATATCAGGCTTTACTTCAAATACAGCATACACACCTTCGGCAGGTATATAGTAAAAACCGTTTTGATTAAAAATAAATGGAGTGAACCAATTATCGTAAATAACAATGTCCATTTGTTGGCTTGTATTGCCTTCGTGGTCTATCACAATGGCTTTATCAACGCAGTATCTATTTGGTAAATACTTTCGTAACCATTCAATCCACGCATTTTCTAAGGCATCGCCTTTTGAACCCGGGTGGTCAATAAATTCTCTGTTCGTATTAAGTTGTGCAGACATTTGTTTCTGCAAACCATTGAACAACTGTTTTAAATCTACTTTACTCATATCTATACAATTTATTTTCAAACCAAACATAAAATCCAAAATCAACTTTTGTTTTGGAATAACCTATAATCAGCAATACAGGGTTAGCAAGACAAGCGTTTTGATTATTTATTATCGCATTTATTGCCGAAATGTCTGTTAAACTTGGAATAGGGCTATTATCGGGGTGCGTATGCCATTCACCAACATAAAATTTTCGAGGTGTTTCTTTATAGTAAGTACCGAGTTTTTTCTAAATTCCTTTGGTACTTCTTTCAAAGTTGTATTTTGAAGCCTTGAAACTTTTAGGCAATATGGTATCGGTAATGTGTAAATGCTTGTTGTCATCGGCATAATATCCAACCAAGAAACCGCCAAACTCATTTGGGTAATGGCTTTTCCCTTTTTCAACGAGGCTGTTTAATAATTCATCATCAGCTTCAATACTTAATCCTATTTTCTCTATTCTTAAAATCAAAATTCTTTCAGTTTAATGGTAAGACAATCTGTATCATCAGTTTCAATTACAAAGTTTCTCAAAGCCTTGTCTTGTTCAAATCTTAAATTGATATGCTTCATAGCAAACTGCACAAGCATATTTATATCATTGTAAGAAGCCTTAAATGTCGGATTCCAACAGCCTGTTGGGTTGTGTAAATCATCAACATCAAACTTCAATACATTTCCATTGAATTGTGTGCTAATAAACTCATACCTATTCTGTTCGATAGCACATACTAATTGCTTAGCGTGGTTTGATATTGAAAGGTTCAAAAGTGTAGTATCTATTTTTAATTGACTTAGTAAATAAAGCAAATCGTTATCGGCTGAACAATCAAAAATCACATCGTATTCGTTAAGCCGTTTTTCTATTTCCGTTTTTAAGGTTGTGTCTGTCAAATGAGATTTTAGGAAGAAATCAAATGCTTCTGAATAATCGTAACCGCCATAAGTTGGTTCAAAGAAAGGCGAGATTAAGCACATCTCATTTATCAAATCATTGGTTTTATTGGTTATTCCCGTAAAGAATGAATATTCCGACCTGCAAACATTTTCAGGTTCTTTTATATCATAATCAATGAAATCAACTTTTGTACAACCACTTCGTACCAAAGTTTTGGCAACAATACTTCCAATAGCACCAATGCCGATGATTAAAGTTTTTCCGTTAGTCAATTTTTCGTTTAATCGTCCTCGTCCAAAAAAATACTTGTAAGAACAATTTCTTGTCATAGCCCAATCAATGCTTCTGTTACCGTCTATAATTGTAAGCCATTGCTGATTTACTTTTTCGCCATAAATTGGAAAGTTGCCAATTTCCAACATAATGACCTGCCAATGAATTTCCGCATCGGTTATGTTATAGCCAACAAACAACGGTAGTTGTTTCTCTTTTGTGGCATTTTTCTCTATTGAGTGAAGAAATTTTAAGAAATCCTGCGGCAACAATGTTTCAAATTCATTCCAATTATCAAAAATCCAACGTTGATTATTTGAGGGAGCATCTTTCAGAAAAATGAACAATCCACCGCCTATGGGTAAGGATTTTAATTGAAAATTCCATTTAACATCAGCGAGTATTTTTCTGTTTCTGTCATAGAACTTTTGTACAATATTGCTGTTGATTTTATCCTTATAGAATACACCATTACTAAGTGTTGAGTAATCTACAAATCCGTATTGGTTCTTGCTGAAAGTATATTCAACTTCGTTAAAGAAAAAAGCAAAATGATTGCCTTTAAACGCTTTTTCAGAAACAATTAAATGTTCGTAATGCGTGTCGGTATCTTTGTTTATGTAATACTTCTTTATCCAAGCCTTTACCGATGCAATGTCATAACCCAATTTCTCTGACAGCAAAGGGCTGTGTGCAGTATGAATACAGATAGAGCCGTTACCCAAAATATGCTTATATTCCAATAGGTCGTCATTAGAAAATTTAATGGTTTCCGTATCGTGGCTTTTAAATGGATATTGTGGACTAATGGAAACATCAAAATTCAAAGCCTGTTCCAAGCCTTCAACAAAAACAGAAATACACCCTTCAATGTCAAACTTACCTTGCTCAAAAGGCTTAATAAGTTTGACATCGGGAATGCTTTCTATTATAGTATTGATTTCAGTAACTCTATCGTTCATTTTTCTTATCCAAAGTTTAATTTCGGAGGAGGCACAGGCATACCGCCATTAGTGCTATACTTGTTTTTGTTTTTATCTTCTTCTTTAAACTTTGGATTTTCAGGAAAGTAAGTTTTGATGTTTTCATCGTTTTCTTCAATCCTGTCAAGCATATTTTTCATATCATTAGCCAATTGTTGTTTCTCGTTGTCAGTTAAGGTGTCGGCTAAATCATTTGAACTATTGCCCGGGTCTTTGAGTGTAAAACCGTCATTGGTTACATTATCTTTTATGTATTCCATTACGGCTTTCAGTTTGGCCCAAAGATTACCTGTGATGTCGCTGTTATCAAACGCCTTTATTGTAACAAGCTCAAGAAAAAAAGATTTGGTTGGGTAGTTACCTTTGGTATTCTTCCAAACCTTTAAAAGGCGGATTATCTTTCTGATAGAGTCCTTTTCCTTATCAGCCCTATCTTTAATATTGCTGATTTGTGATTGAATATTAGTTTTAATTCGTTCACTATCCGCAGCAATGTTGCCGTACTTATAGTAAACATACAAGTTCAGGTTTTCATCGTCCTTGTATTGGTCTTGATTTAATTCTCTACCCGGCACAACGTCAATTTTGATTTTATCGCCATCGCTGTCGGCATAAAATTCCAACCCGATTGATACTTTTTGCTTCCTT
>JAFDZJ010000158.1 GCA_018266965.1 Bacteroidota bacterium | reverse complement strand
TATTTTTATGGTTCTGGATGTGGCATTGAAAGAAATTGCAACATTGTAAAAACAGAATTTCAAAAATATTTTCAAAATGCAAAAATTGTAGTAAAAGAAGATCTTACCGCAGCAGCTTATGCAGCCTATAACGGCAAACCTGCAATTATTTGTATTTTGGGAACCGGGTCCAATTCTTGTTACTTTGATGGAGTGTTGATAAGAAAAGACCTACCTTCATTGGGTTTTCTAATCGGCGATGAAGGTAGCGGATCGGCTTTTGGAAAATTATTGTTGAAAAAATTTTTCATGAAGAAACTCCCTCATGATTTGCATCAAGAATTTGTAGCAACCTACAACTTAACCATAGAAGATGCTTTGAAAAATATGTATCATAACCCAAGAGCCAATGCCTATTTAGGCGAGTTCAACCAATTCATTGCGGAAAGAAAAAATCACCCCTATTTTCAAAATTTGATATTTGAAGAGATGAAACATTTTTTTGAATATCAGGTACTTCCATTTCCGGAAGCTAGTCAAGTAGAGATAAATTTCATAGGTTTTGTCTCCTATATATATGAAGACTCTTTGAGAGCTGCTGCTTCTGACCTCAACTTGCACATAGGAACCGTGGTAAAGAAGCCAATAGAGAGTTTGGTCAATTATCATATCAACTATCTTTTAGAAGATATATTGGAATAAAAAAAAATCATTTGAAACTACTATAAAAATCATTTAAAATAAAAAATAATGCCAGAATATAATAACAATAGAGACGAAAAAGCATTCAACAAAGCAGCTCTCGATTATCACAAATCCGAACCCAAAGGAAAAATAGAAGTAATACCTTCCAAACCTCACTCCACAGCTAGAGACTTATCACTAGCCTATTCTCCGGGAGTTGCCATACCTTGTTTGGAAATAGAAAAAAATCCACAAACCGCTTATGATTATACCGGAAAAGGAAATTTGGTAGCGGTAATTTCTAATGGTACAGCAGTACTTGGATTGGGAGACATAGGTGCAGAAGCATCCAAACCTGTTATGGAAGGGAAAGGACTTTTGTTCAAAATATTTGCAGACATCAATGTTTTCGATATAGAGATTGATGAAAAAGACCCAGACAAATTTATTGAAATTGTAAAAGGAATTGCTCCAACTTTTGGTGGTATTAATTTAGAGGACATAAAAGCTCCAGAAGCATTTTATATTGAAAATAGATTGAAAGAGGAATTGGACATACCACTAATGCACGATGACCAACATGGAACGGCGATTATTTCTGCTGCAGCATTGCTAAACGCATTGGAAATTTCCGGAAAAAATATTGGACAAGTGAAAATGGTAGTCAATGGAGCTGGTGCAGCAGCTGTAGCTTGTACCAAATTGTATATTGCACTTGGACTAAATCCAAAAAATATTTTGATGTGCGACTCCAAAGGGGTTATCAACAAAAAAAGAGAAAATCTTACTCCTGAAAAAATTGAATTCGCTAGAGAAACAGCTATTGACAGTTTGGAAGATGCCGTAAAAGGTGCAGATGTTTTTGTAGGACTATCCAAAGGAAATGTTATGACTCCTACCATGCTGCTTTCCATGGCAGAAAACCCAATAGTTTTCGGACTAGCCAATCCAACGCCAGAAATAGACTACGAATTGGCAATCGCTACAAGAAAAGATGTGATAATGGCAACTGGAAGAAGTGATTTTCCTAACCAAGTAAACAATGTATTGGGTTTCCCATATATTTTCCGTGGTGCTTTGGATGTACAAGCCTCCACCATCAACGAGGAAATGAAACTGGCAGCAGTAAGAGCAATAGCAGATTTAGCAAAAGAACCTGTACCAGAAATGGTTATCATGGCATACAATGTAAAACAACTAAATTTCGGAAGAGATTACTTTATCCCAAAACCTTTTGACAATCGTTTGCTAACAAGAGTATCAATAGCAGTTGCAAAAGCAGCCATGGAAAGTGGTGTCGCAATGAAACCTATCGGAGATTTTCATGCCTACGAAAATCAATTACTCGACAGAATGGGAAGAGATGAAAAACTTATCCGAATGATGCAAAACCGAGCGAAAGCCAACCCAAAAAGAGTAACACTAGGAAATGCAGAAGAATACAATGTCCTAAAAGCATCACAAATACTATTGGAAGAAGGTATCGCCCAACCAATATTGTTAGGAGAAAAAGACTATATCAAAAGACAAATGAAAGAATTTGGAATTGATATAGATGTACCTATCATCGATCCGAACAGCGAAGAAGCCAAGCCAACGAGAAGAAAATATAGAAAAACGCTTTGGGAACTCAGAAGCAGAAAAGGCATCAACGAATATATTGCCAAAAGATTGGTGAGGCAAAGAGATTATTTCGGACCACTTATGTTAAAACATGGCGATACCGATGCACTTATCATTGGATATTCCAAAAATTATAGAACTGTGCTAAAACCAGTAATGGAAGTTATAGAAAGAGATAATGGTGTAGATAAAATCGCATCTATGATGATGATTTTGAGTGATAAAAAACAATACTTTTTTGCAGACACCTCCGTACAACCCAACCCAAATGTAGATGAATTGGTAAGCATTGCTAAAATGGCAGAAGTAACGGTAAAAACCTTTGGTGTCGAACCCAGAATAGCCATGCTTTCCTATGAAAATTTTTCTTCCAATTCCGAAACTTCCAAAAAAATGGCAAAAGCCGTAAAAATTCTTCATGAAAAATATCCAAAAATGATTGTCGATGGAGAAATACAACCCGACTTTGCTATGGATCCCGACCATTTGCAAAACTATTCTTTCTCCAAACTAGGAAACAATCCTGCAAACACATTTATTTTCCCCAACCTAGAAAGTTCCAACCTATCCTATAAAATCATCCGTGGTATGAAAGTAGCACAAGTCGTAGGACCGATACTAATGGGATTGAAACAACCTGTCCATGTACTACAAATGAGAGCAAGTGTGGACGAAATTGTCAATCTTGCAACAATTGCAGTTCTAGATGCACAACGAAGAGAAAACAAGAAAAACTAAGTATTATTACCATCAATTTTCCAGTTGATAAAAAAAAGATTAATTTTGTAGTTTTAAATTATGGAGAGTATTAAAATCCACGACAAATACTTTGTGCCTTATCTGAAAAATGAGGAAATACAACAAATGATAAAAAATTTGGCGGAAAAAGTTTATGAAGATTATAAAGACGAAACCCCAGTATTTATAGGAGTTTTAAATGGTGTTATCATGTTTTTTTCGGACTTTTTGAAATATTATCCTGGCAAATGCGAAATTGCATTTATACAGATGAGTTCTTATGCAGGTACACAATCCACCGGAATTGTCTATAAAAAAATGGAACTAACAAAAGAAGTAGAGGGACGACACATTATACTAATGGAGGATATTGTGGATACAGGAAACACATTGGAAAGTCTTTATCACTATTTTGAAAATACACAAAGACCTAAATCATTAAAAATAGCTTCGCTGTTACTAAAACCCGAAGTGTATAAAAAAGATTTCAAAATACATTATGTAGCCAAAGAAATCCCAAACAAATTTGTACTAGGCTATGGACTCGATTATGATGAATTGGGAAGAAACCTGCCAGATCTTTATCAATTAGAAGAAGGAAGAATAAATCATTAAAAAAATAAAAACGGTAAAACAATATACCAAACGACTAGCAACATGATAAACATTGTATTATTCGGACCTCCGGGAAGTGGGAAAGGAACTCAAGCTCAATTTTTGATAGAAAAATATAATTTGAAACAAATCTCAACAGGCGATTTGTTTCGATATAATATTAAAAACAACACAGAATTAGGAGTATTAGCCAAATCCTATATCGACAAAGGCGAATTGGTTCCTGACCAAGTAACCATTGATATGCTAATAGATGAGCTGAAAAAACCAACCACAACAGAAGGGTTTATTTTTGATGGCTTTCCAAGAACTGCAACTCAAACCAAAGCATTAGAAAAAATTGTAGCAGAAGTCCTGAACCAACCTATTAGTATATGTCTATCATTAATAGTTGAAGACCAATTATTAGTAGAAAGATTGCTAAAAAGAGGGGAAACCAGTGGCAGGACAGATGATAGCAACAAGGAAATAATTGCCAATAGAATACAAGAATATTATAGCAAAACCGCAGAAGTTGCCGAACTATACAAACAACAAGGCAAATATGTAGAAGTAATTGGTGTAGGAGAAATTGAAGAAATATCTCAAAAACTTTTTGCAGAAATAGATAAAATAAAATAGTTTTTTGTTTTTTTATTGATAGTCCAACTAAAAACCATCAACCGACAACCAACAACCATCAACTGACAACCAACAACCAACAACCAACACCCAGCAACCATCAACTAAAAAAATATATGAGCAATTTTGTAGATTATGTGAAAATCCATTGCCAATCCGGACATGGTGGTGCAGGTTCGGCACACCTTCGTAGAGAAAAATATATCCCTAAAGGTGGTCCCGATGGTGGAGATGGCGGTAGAGGTGGACATATTATAATGAAAGGAAATTCGCACGAATGGACTTTACTTCCATTAAGATATACCCGACATGTAAAAGCTCAACGAGGAGTAAATGGTGCTAAAAGTCAATTGACAGGTGCAGATGGTGAAGACATCTACATACAAGTCCCAATAGGAACGATTGCCAAAAATGAAGAAGGAGAAATCATTGGAGAAATACTAGAAGACGGACAAGAAATTATCCTAATGAAAGGTGGAAAAGGTGGACTTGGAAACGAACATTTCAAATCCTCGACCAACCAAACTCCCAGATACGCACAACCAGGACTTCCTGGAGAAGAAGGCTTTGTAGTATTCGAACTAAAAGTACTTGCAGATGTAGGTTTGGTAGGATTTCCAAATGCTGGAAAATCTACTCTACTAGCCTCTGTTTCGGCAGCCAAACCCAAAATTGCTAATTACGCCTTTACAACACTTACTCCCAACTTGGGAATTGTAAATTATAGAAATTACAAATCTTTTGTCATGGCAGACATTCCCGGAATAATAGAAGGTGCTGCCGAAGGAAAAGGACTGGGACACCGATTTTTAAGACATATCGAAAGAAATTCTATACTACTATTTCTAATACCTGCGGATTCCGAAGACCATTATCAAGAATTCAAAATTTTGGAAAACGAACTCAAAGAATACAATCCAGAGCTTTTGGACAAAGACTACATCATCTCGGTTTCCAAATCCGATTTGTTGGATGATGAACTGAAATCCGAAATAGCTGCCGAATTTCCAGAGAATAGACAACCACTATTTTTTTCCGGCGTAAGCCAAGAAGGGCTAATGGAACTAAAAGATGTTATTTGGAAAAAACTACATGGTTAATATCCATTAAAAAAATCCTTCTTCCGATATATCGTATGAAGGATTTTTTCATTAAGTACAATAAAATTATTTCTTTAATATAGCTCGGCTATATTCCTTTGGAAAATAACAATTTTCTCCATTTTGTTGAGCAATTTGACTTGCAATATATGGATTTCTAAGTATTTCTCTAGCAACAAATATCAAATCCGCATCGTCATTTACTAATATTTCTTCTGCTTGTTCAGCGGTTTTTATCAATCCAACTGCTCCAGTTTTCACACCAGTTTTTTTTCTAATTTCCGAGGCAAAAGGCACTTGATACCCATCAAACAAAGAAATTCTAGCTCCGTGGATATTACCACCACTAGAAACATCGACCAAATCTACATTTTTAGACTTTAATATTTGGGACAACTCTACGCTATCTTCCAAAGACCAACCATTTTCGGCATATTCGGTACCCGAAATCCTCACAAAAAGTGGGTGAAAATCATCCAAGACTTCGTTTACTGCATCAATTATTTCAAGTAAAAAACGGATTCTATTTTCAAAACTACCTCCATAATCATCTTGCCTAGTATTCGACAAAGGAGAAAGAAATTGATGGAGCAAATAACCGTGAGCAGCATGGATTTCTACAACATCAAACCCTGCATCCAATGCAAGTACAGCAGCGTTTTTGAAATATGAAACTAAATTTTTTATTTCTTCTATGGTAAGTTGTTGTGGCATTTTTTCACCAGATTGATAGGGTATTCGGCTAGGTGCAACTGTTGTCCAACCTTCGGAATCCGATAATTGGACACCATTCCAAGTGGAGGCTTTTCTCCCAGCATGAGCCAGTTGAATCCCAATTTTGGAATCTGAATTTTGATGCACAAAATCAACAATTTTTTTCAATGAATTAGCTTGTTCTTCATTCCAAAGCCCCAGACATTTATGAGTAATTCTACCTTCTGGTACAACTCCCGTTGCCTCTACAATTACCAATCCTACTCCACCCATTGCTCTACTTGCATAGTGGACAAAATGAAAATCGTTGGCAACCCCATCAGTAGCAGCATACATACACATTGGCGACATTACCCATCGATTTTTCAATTCCAAATTTCTAAGACACAGAGGTTGATAGAGTTTCATATATATATTTTTTGATACAGTAAAGATATGGATTAAGACATAGACAGTTCAAATTTTATCAAAATATGGGCAAATTTTATTTTGATGTGCTGGACAATAAAAAAAGGTTTAATCTGAAATGAAAAAATTATAATGTTTTTATGACGAAAAGCTATGACGATGTTAAAATTAAAAATCTTCGATTTTCTTTGCGTCTTATTGTTTTATTAGTGCATTTTATATTTTGCGTCTTTGCGTATAATGTTAATTTTCAATGATTTAATTTACAAATGCACAACAGGTAAATCTATCAAATCACACAAATTGTTGATAATACATATCTTGTTCTTTTGCCTTGAAGCAAAAGAACCAAAAGTTCAAGACTTGGAATCAGAAGCTAAAAAATGAAATAAAAATCTAAAATTTCCAAACTCGCCCCATCGCTTTTTCCATCGCTTGCTCAAACACTGGAAATTTCTTAACGATTTTTATTTCATTTTTCTTAACGCTTCTGCTTCCGAAGTCCTTTAAAATGCCTTGAAACTTTTTATTACTTTCAAATTTTAAGTTATATAATCCAGCACATCAAAATATAATTTACCCTAAAAATATTTATTCTTGGGCAGATTTAATTTGCAAGTAGAAAAAAAATTAAAATCATTCAGCATGAAAATAGTTCCAGACCAATTGTGCTTTGGATTTGCCAATCGATTCTTCTAGTACCTCTATTGTAGATTCCTTAACTCGTTTTACAGATTTCAGATGCGACAATAGTTGCTCAATTGTTTTTTTTCCGATACCTGGTATTTCTTCCAATTCGGATTTTATGGTATTGTTGGTTCTTCTGGTTCTGTGGTGTTTTACTCCAAAGCGGTGAGACTCATCTCTTACCCTTTGCAATATTTTTAGCGTTTCGGATTTCTTATCAAGATACAAAGGAATAGCGTCATTCGGAAAATAGATTTCTTCCAATCGTTTGGCAATACCTATAATGGTAATTTTTCCGTATAAACCAAGGGTTTTCAGACTTTTTACAGCCGATGACAATTGACCTTTTCCACCATCTATCAATATCAGTTGAGGCAAATTCTCTCCTTCTTCCAATAGTCTGGAATACCTACGAAATATCACTTCTTCCATGGTTGCGAAATCATTGGGTCCATCAACGGTTTTAGGGTGGAAAATTCTATAATCTGCTTTACTAGGTTTGCCATTTTTGAAAACTACACAAGCCGAAACCGGATTAGTACCTTGGATATTAGAGTTATCAAATCCTTCGATATGCCTAGGTTCTACTGGCATTTTCAAATGTTTTTTCATTTCAGCCATTATCCTATTGGTATGTCTTTCGGGATCGACAATTTGTATTTGTTTAAGTTTTTCTACTCGATATTCTTTGGCATTTTGTTCGGAAAGTTCGACAATTCTTTTTTTGTCGCCCATTTTTGGAACCAATAATTTCACATTAGGAATTTCTGTGGAAAGGTGGAACGGCAACAATATTTCTTTGGATTCGGAATTGAATTTTCTTCGGATTTCTATCATAGCTTCCTCCAAAATATCCTCTTC
>JAFDZJ010000157.1 GCA_018266965.1 Bacteroidota bacterium | reverse complement strand
TATGTCGTCAGGTTTTGAAAATAGTAATTCTTGATTACTTGGTAATGATTTCCATAAACTTTTAGGGTCAGGATTTATGACCAAAGAAATTAATTTTTCGTTGAATGGGTCGGCTTCTTTTTCGCCTTTGATTTTATATAAAAGCTTAAATTTTACATCACCGCTTTGGGTTGGTATGCCTTCAATAGTATCTGTAAGTTTATTGAAACTTAAACCTAAATCTTCTAAACCTTCAAATTTCTCATCAACTAAATCCGTTAAATTGAGTGTTTCAAAATCTATTTTCGCTGAATAGGGTATTAACTCTTTTGCATTTGGAATTACAATATGTTGTGCTTGAATATCTGCAATTCTATTTTTTATATTCCAATTTTTCATTATTATTTCTTGATTTTCAAAGATATTTTTCACTAATTCGGCATTAGTTGAGTTGTTTGCAAATTCCTCCAATAATGAATTTCTGTTTGCTTTCACTTCTATATTCTTCCCTTTCAGTAGATTTTGAATATATGATTTTACTTCCATTTTATCCTTGTGTTCGGTTTACATCTAAATTACCTTCTCCTGCACCATAAGTTCCTTGATTGCCACACCAAGGACAAGTACTAATTTCTTCATTACCTATGCAATGCAGTTTACTACATTGACAAACTGCAAATGCAAATTGATTGCCACAACAAGGGCAAGTAGGTGCACCCATTAATTCATCTGTATTTATTTTTTGATTGATTGCATTTTCATCAGATAATTCAAAGTAGGAATTATCAACCTGAAATGCTCCAATCAATTTATAAGTTTTCTTCACATCTCCTTTATTATCTAAATAAATAAAACGAGAATACTTCATCAAATAAGGGCGATTTGAATTTTGGCATTTTGCAGACAAAACCACAAAATTATCATCTACAAAAACGGTCTTATTATTTTTAGATAGGTCTATTTTTGAAAGTGTATTTCCATCTAAATTGGCTAACTCAAAACCTGTTTTATTATTATCAACGCTTTCACTACTTGTTTTTATGGAATCCGTTACCCATTTAAAAAATTGTTTGTATGAGTTTGTATCTGTATTTTTAAAGTGCAAAACATTTTCTGTTAGTTCGCTTAATTGCTCTGTATCAGCTTCTTCACCAAATGAAATAGCAACTAAATTGGCTGTCCTTGCCCAATTCTGTTTCCATTCAGCAATTGCATTTTTTGTATTATCGGTTGGCACACCATCTGTAAATAAAAATACAATTGGCTTCCAATCACCTTTTACTTCTTGGGTTGTTTTAATAGTGTTTTTTCTTAATTCAAACATCAAATGCCCCAAACCTTTACTTAAAGAAGTGCCACTACCTATTGGAAATTTTGGTGGATAGAAATTTATTATTTCTTGCAATGGCACAAGCGTTTTAGCTTGACCTGCAAAAATTATTATCGAAACCCAAACTGTTTCTATTGCTGTTGGGTCAGTTTTTAATGTCTTAATAATTATTGCCAAACCTTCTTCTACTTGCTGGATTGGGTCGCCAACCATAGATTCAGAAACATCAATTAAAAAATATATTGGTAGTCTTCTCATTATTAAATTGTGTTTAGAAGTATTAAAAGTAAAATCAACAAAATTATTTGTGTTAAATCAACCGACAAGCCTTGTCCAACCTGAAAGGGCTTTACAAATTTTTTCAGAAAGTTTAGTACAGGTGTAAAAACGCTATTGAAAAAATCAAAAATTCCTTTGTATTGATTGTTCAGCTTGTCCTTATAAGGCAATAGTTTTGAGTATAGAAAAAATCCTATAATAAACACATTTAATACTATTGGTAAAATCATTCTCATATTACTTGTACTACTTCTTGTGGTGGTGGTGGTAAAGCCACCAAATCTGTTGTTCCCATACTTTTGTTTCCTTGTTCAATTGTATCAGAAACCCATTTAAAAAATTGCTTTAATGTTGAAGTGTCGGCTGTTGCCAAATGAACTACATTGTCTGTAAGTTCCTTTAATTTAGAATCATCAGCCAAACCACCAACTGCACAACCTACAATTACACCAAAATTTAAAGCCTTTATTTTTGGTATCATTTCACTATACAACATCGTATCAGACGGCTTGCCGTCTGTAATTAAAAAAAGCAATGGTTTCCAATCTCCTTTTTGGTTTGCATTTCCCTTTTTTATTTCTGTACTTGCTTTTGAGTACAATAATTCCAACGCCTTACCTGTGAATGTTGCACCAATAGGGTCGGTTATTTCAGGCAACTGAAATGATGGCAATTCTGTTAATGGCACTAATTCAGTAACTGTTGAATTAAATGTAATTATGCTAATCCAAAGCGTTTCAGATGCTTGAGCATCGGAACGCAAAGAATTTATCATACCACTTAAAGCGTTATTTAATGCCTGAATTGGTTCGCCATTCATTGAACCTGATGTGTCCAATAAAAAGTAAACAGGTAGTCTTCGCATTATACAACAATATTTAGTTCAGATGGTGGTGGTGGTAATTCATTTAAACCTATAACTTCTTTTCCGCTATCTTCTACTTTTGTTGATGAAACTCCAATTGATGCAGTTACCCAAGCAAAGAATTTGGCTATACTTTGGCTGTCTGCTGTGGCAAGTTCAACTACATTTTCAGTAATTTGTTTTAGCACACTTGTGTCTGCACCACTACCTGCTGCACAAGCAACAACAATTCCTGTTTTTCTTTTTTTGAACTCTACAAGTCCATTTTGCCAACTATCGGTTGGCATTCCATCAGTCATAATAAAAACTAATGGTTTCCAATCGCCTTTGGTTTCAGGTGTTGTTTTTGTAACTTCATTGTCAATACAGTTACTTAATAATTTCAACCCTTCTCCAAGTGAAGTTCCTCCTGTAGCTTGAATTTCTCTCATTTGGAAAGAACCTAAATCGGTTAATGGAATTAACTGATTTGCAACACTATCAAAAGTAATTACAGAAATGTAAGCTGTTTCTTGTGCTTGTGGGTTTCCACGCAAAGAACTAATCATAATTTGCACACCGTTTTTTACTGCTTCAATTGGTTCTCCACCCATTGAGCCTGATGTGTCTAACAAAAGATATACTGGTAATCTTCTCATTTTTATTAATATTTAATTGTTATAAACATATTTTTTTAGAATTTCGACAAAATTATCAGTTTGGTATGGCTCTCCTAATGCTCTAAATTTCCAATCCCCGTTATGTCTATATACTTCTGAAAATACCATTGAACACATCCCATTTACAGAGGCATCGCCTGACAAACTAAATTTTGTTATTTCCTTACCTTTTGCATCTACAGCTCTTATAAAGGCATTTTCAACCATACCAAAATGTTGATTGTTTTGTCTGCCTTGATATATAGAAACAACAAAAAGTATTTTTTGATATTTTTGGTCTAATGAATCCAATTTTACAATTATTTGTTCATCATCACCATCCCCTGCACCTGTTCGGTTATCGCCTGTTAGCCAAATATGACCTGATGGATGATTTAAAGAATTAAAAAAAACTACATCGCCTTCAACTAAACCTTTTTGTTGTCCATTTTGAAGTTGAACTGTTCTTCCAAGATTTGCAACCTTTCCATTTGCATCTAATAAAAATGCTATTGCATCAAGGTCGTATTCTTCTTCCTTCCCTCCCCCTAAAAGTTTTCCGAAGAAACCTGTTTGTTTTTGGCGTACATCCCAACCTAATCCGATTGTAACTTGTGAAAGGTCATATACACTTTCGCCTTTTGAATTTTTGCGTAGGTCAATTGTTTGACCTTTTGAAAGATTTATTACTTCTTGCATATCATTTTATTTGTTTATTGTTCCTGAAAAATATTTACTTAAAAAGAAAGCCAAATCTTCTTTATAACCAACACCTGAAGCATCAAATTTCCATTCATTATTTCTTTTGTATAATCTTCCGAATTCAACTCCTGTTTCAATAGAAAAATCTTCGCCTAATTCATATTTCATCACCTCTTTACCATTACTATTATCAACTAATCGAATGTACGAATCTCTAACTTGACCAAAATTTTGTTTGTTTTGTACAGCATCATTGATAGTTACAACAAATAAAATTTCTTGAACACTGTTATTTACCTTGTTTAAATCTATAATTAACGATTCATCATCATCTCCATCACTTGATTTTCCGTCTGGGTCATCACCTGTGTGAGTTACCGCACCATCTGGTGAAACTAAGTTGTTGTAGAAAACGAAATAGTCTTTGTTAGGCATTTTCCTATTTGAATCTATCATAATTGCTGATACATCCAAGTCAAATTCTGCACCAGTTCCTTCATTGGGATCCCAACCTAAACCAACGGTAATGTTTGTAAAACCTACTGCGACTTTGTCGCCTTTTCTTAAATTAATTACTTCTGCCATTTTTTATTTTTTTTTGTCAAATTTATTATATTTTTCTAATTAACTTTTCTTTTAATCCGTCATTATATCCTTTGTCATAAAGTTCTTGAGTTTGTTTGTACTGGTTAAATAATAGTGTCATTTTATATTGATGTCTTGGGTTGCCATTTATTGCATCTTCCCAACCTTTTTTATATGTTTTGTTTGGGTCTGACATTAAATAATATCCTTTCCAAAAAGTATTAATAATTCCCATTTTCTATGAATTGTTTTGGGTGGTGGGTGGGCTAGGGTGCGTTTGGGTAAAATTAAATGTGGTGCAAAAGCGTTGGCTTTATGCGTTGGCTTGCACCTCTTTTAATTTTACGAAGCGTTGGCTTTTTGTCATAAGTTTTGTTTGTCTGTTCATTGTTGGTACGCTGTCTCTCTGGCATTGGGCATAACGTTCGAGCATTTACGCTGTTGGAGGGAGGGTTTGTACGTCCGCCCGGTTGGCTATGCTCTTAGAGTTGTGAGTTTGAAATTACGGAGATTTTCTAGAGG
>JAFDZJ010000156.1 GCA_018266965.1 Bacteroidota bacterium | reverse complement strand
TAATTAAAGAAGTTATAAAACTTCTCAAAAGTGATTTCAATTTGGATTTGTCAATTATAATTTCTGTTTTGTCTGTCATAGTGAACGCTGCCTGTTAAAATTACTGCCAACGTTCGAGGCTTGCCGCAGGGCTGGTATTTTATAACTGTCTGCCCGGCAACTGAAGCCGATTGAAAAACTGATGTTGAAGTCAACAACTAAAAGCTAAATAGAATTCGGTCAAGCCCGATATTAGCTGATAGTAGTACAACTGCCGATTGTTATTCCGTCCGCCAGCATTGCGGCAAACCTTTTGTTAGCGGCTGTTATATTGTTTTTTTAATGTGTCCAATTTTCGTTTAACACCAACTTTTGGATTAATTGAAAAAGCTTTTTCCCAATTTTCAATCGTCTTTTCAATGTTTCCATTAGCTTCCTGATAGTCGCCAATCATTCTGTAAATTTTATCTTTCCCAAATGAATAAGAAGCGTCCGTGTCTGTGAGAGCCTTAGTTAAGAGTTCTAAATATTTTGGGTCTTTTAGTTTTATTTCATCAGGCTTGTCAGCGTAAATCCAAAGTCTGTCATAAACAGAACCTTTTCTTAAAATGTGATTTTCATATTCTTCTGCATTGGTTTGATTTCCCACAAAGTCGATTTCAAAAACAAAACCTTTGTGGTCTTTCAATTTTATACGTTTGGCTTCGGTGTCAATTATTGCACTGTTGAAAGAAGTTGGTCGCTCAAATTTGTGAATGACCAGTTTTTCCGATATATCGACGATGAAAATTTTATTTCCGTCATTCGTATTTGAATTGTGTGTTTCAAACAGTGCAATTTGTGAATTGTCGCTAATGGCACAATTTCCCAAATTTGCAGTTGTCTTTTTGGCAAAAAGTTCTTCGCCTGTCGAGTCGAAGATTAAAAATTTTCCTGTAAGTGTGTCAGAGTTTAGCCAATCGCAACCAATCACAATTCCGTCGTTGCTCACAAAAAAGTCATTAGGTCTTTGAAGTTTCTTTTTAAATAATAGTTTGTTGTCTTTGATTAAAGCAATATCTCCATTTTTCCATTTGTCATTCTCATAATGTCCATCTGCAAATGAAACACAGAAATTTCTGTTTGGTGAGTATTCTTTATTGCCATAGAAACCTGTTATATCTTCAATTCTTGTTTCTCTTTTCCCACTTCCAAGGGTTCCATCCTTTAATTTTTTGAGAAATACTTCTTCGTTAAGTTCAATTGTAAATTCAGTAGTGTTGCCAACACTTTTGCTTGTAACATTAACTATTTCGTCATTTGTCTTGTTAGAATTATTTGCTGTTGTAATGCTTGGATTTGCATTGTCCTCCTTTTTATTATTGAAAATGCTCATGATGAAATTGAAGATTGTTTTCATTGTTCTTTGTCAATGGATGGTGGTCGTGCATAATAGCCGCTAACGTTTGGCGGCTTGGCGTAGTGGCGGATTTTTAGCACAAAACTTCAATCGAAGAACTGCACTTGAACCTACCATAAAACTGTCATACGAAGCACTGCACCCGCCATTACGCCAAACCGCTGTTAGCTGCTGGGCTTCTGTCGTATATTTTGTTGATGATGTAGTCTTCATAAAATAATGTTTTTTCAATGTCGTCTTCTGTAAAATTTAGTCCGCTAATTTTTGTTTCAAGAAATTTAAGCATCTTATTTCCACGTTCTGCAATTTTGTCTTTTGCCCAAGTATCGTTTGAACTTATGTCTATTTCGTTGTATGAGCCTGTTCTAAATCGTTCTTTCTTGTCTTTCCAACTTTTATTACCCAATGAAGAATTTTTTCCATTTTTAAGAATTGTCAAGTTGCCAAGCGTATTTATGATAACTTTTCTCGCTTGCTCTATGTCGTCCGCTGCTAAACCATCTGTGAAACTGTTCACTGTGTCTTGCCAATTGTCCCAAAATTGTTGAGGAATAATGTGCTCAATTGTTGTTTCATAAAAGTCGTCTATCGTTACTTTGTCGTTGGTTTCTTTTGCTTTTTGTTTTAGATGCTCTTCATATTCAAATAAGAAGTATTTCAAGGCTCCCCAACGATGAAATCCTTTTGCACCTCTTTCGTAGGTGAATAAAGATTTGAATGATTTTATAATATTTGGAATAACAACAACTGTGTTTAAGAGGTCTTCTTGCTTTTTGTTTATCCCTTCAATTGTGTCTTCTTCATTGTAAATATCCCTTGCCCAAGATGCAGTAGTCCTTTCGTCCATAATCCAAATTCCAGGAACACGATTTCTAAATAGAATCTTTTCTAAATTCTCAAATGTTTTCGTTTGAGTTAAGGTGTCATTTGATTTTAGGAGAATTAGTGCAAGAAATATTTTGATGTCTTTACGGCTGTCAAGAGTTAAAATTCGCTTTATCAATTTAGAATTTGAATTGTGAACTTGATACCAAATTGGTGCTAACTCTGAAAGTTTTAAGATGTAATCATCTATTTTATTGTAAGTAATAGGTTCTTCTTTTTTGCCACTTTCATCTAAATCATATTTTTCTGGCTTGTTACAGAACATTTGAAAAACTTTTTCTTCTGCAACTTTCTCTGAAAATGTAGATTCTACCGGTTTTCTATACAAGGATAAATGTGCTGATAAAAACACGTCTTCATCAAGAATTTGTTCAGGATTTTGTGCTAAACAAGTATAGATTTTTCCCCAAGCGTCATTTATTTTTTTTCGTAACACCTTTTTGTCTTCATCAGGACTTGTAAGTTTTTCCGTTAGATAAATAAGTCTGTTTTTTAGTTTTTCGAGAGTTGAAAGCGGTTTGCCTCTGTTGTTCATAGTTTCAAACACTGCTTGAACGTCTAAATCTTTCTCAATTGTTCTAATATCAAATTGAAGTGCTGTGGTGATTTTTTTAAACAATAAGTTTTTTTGTTCGTCATGAAGTTTTGAAATTTTCTCTTGAAAGAAACTTTTAGCATTTGCTAAATTCTTTGTATAATGATTTAGGTGTCCTTGATTAAGAACTACTTTTTTATCTTCAAAAATAGTATGAAGTAAAAAGTTATAGTTTTTGTCTGTAAAAGCATAGCTGAATTTGTATACTTTGCTTTCACCTGACATATTTGATTCGTAGATGAATATTTCAATTAGTTTGTCCTTTTTCTTCTCGGCATAACCGATTTCGGTAGCTTTCAAAAGCTCGTATAACAAAATACTGATTGTTGTCAGCCTTTGCTGTCCGTCAACGACATTGAAAAATTTCACATTTGACAACCAACTTTCGGTTTCCGCTGGTTTCGTTTCTTCAAGAAAAATTGTCCCCGTATAGTGTTTTTTTAATTCACCATTTATAGTTGGGATTTCATCAAGGTCGTCCCAAAGTTCACTAAGTTGCTTGTCTTCCCAAGCATAACCTCTTTGGTAGTCTGGAATTCTAAAAATTCTTGTATTAAATAATTCAGTTAAGTTTATTGCTGACATATTTCGTTGTTAATTTTCTTGGTTGTTGTCGTAATAGCCTTGCAGCTAACGGTAAAGCATTGGCGATGGCAGGGCATTTGAAAATCGTCTGCCCGAACCGAAGCCGAATAGAATTACCGAAGATGAAGATATGAACAAAAGCTAAATTATTAACGTCAAGCTGGAACAAAAGCTGATAGCGAACCGTAGCCGATGGCTTGCACGTCAACCCCTGCTATTGCCAATGCGCATGTTAGTGGCCGTTTTAATTCAACCCTGGTATTGGAAATCTATACCCGATAAAAAACTCGTGTCCATTTATTTCAAATGCCTGTTTTTCCCTTCTTTTCTTTATGAGTTTTTTTAGTTGATTGAAATATTTTTTGTCCAAAAAGATACTTGTCACATACCCGTTTTGTCTTCGTGTATCTGGACTATTTAGGTCGGGCCAGTTTGCAGGCCATTGAATTGGGGTGTCTGGTGAATGACTATAGTCAGATAGCATAACTTCAATTTTATCTGGTATCCACCTTGTTGATTTGTCATCATCAAAGTTCAAGACAAAGTCATGTATATTGAGAACTTGTGATGGAAACCTTTTACGATACTGTCTTGAAGAGATATAACCATAAACAGAAACACGAACTAAAGTGTCAAAATTTATGAAAATACTATAAGAAGGGTTGTCTGTTGCTATTATTTCATTGTTTGGGTCAGGGTTTGTTGCATTATAAAATCTACTTTTTTGAAAAAGAGTATCGGTTAAATTTAGTTCAGAAATGAGTTGTGTCTTTTCATCTTCGTCAAGCTGTGTCAAATAATACGCTCTATTCTTCCAAAACAAGATTTTACCATTGTCATAGAGAATAAATGGTGGGCCTTCTGCCCCCATAAACATTCCCCATGGGTTACTCACACGATACCAAAATATAGGCTTTCCAAAAGCTGTGTCAGTGAATTGTCCAAATGAAATATGTCCAATAAAAAGTAAAATGAGAAGAAAAAGTCGTGTCATGTTTTATAGGAAGAAGTAATGTAATTTGAGGTCTCGGCAAATGGCCACTAACGTTTTGGGGCTTTGCGTTCGGGCGGGTTTCGGAGCACAAAACTGTCAACCTGAACTGAACTTAAATAGAAGCACAAAGCACCAATTTTGCACGTCACCCCGCCTGACGCAAAACCCGTGTTGGTGGCTGTGCTTTTCTGTCTTTCGTTGTATTATTCATTTTTTGTTGTGTCGTTTTTTGCAGTTTTTTTTTGTCTTTAAAAAAGAGCAGCCAGTCCCTGCTGCTCTTGTTGTCAAACACCTCATTGATAGTGATGCCTAACTCTGCTTGTGTGTGTGCCACCTATGGCGTTAACGGTTGGACTGTTTCAGTTTCTTAATATACTTCTTGGCTTTGTTTTGCGTCAAGAGCTTTTCCAAAGTCAAACTCTGACCAATTTGTAAACCAATTATTTCTTGCGTTAATAATATTCGTTTGTAAGCCTACATCTTCAATCTTGTATAATGTTAGTAGTTTTCGTTTAATGGCGTCAATATTTACAAATGGATAAGCAATAATATCAAACAAAAGTAGAATTAATTCTGCCTTCTTTATTCTGTAGCCATAATCAACATTTTCAAATTTTTCAACCAGTCTCTGTAAGATAAACTCACGAAGTCTTTTAAAGCGAACTTTGTCTTTCATATAAAAAAGTGAAACTACTATTGAAAAATAGTTTAATTCTGTTTCCGAATAAAAGTCAGTTCCATTATTTTCAATACGAAGATAACTTGCAAGTACATCTTCGGTAAGCCAATATTTATTTCCAAGTTCCCCAAGAGCAATAAGTAAATACAACGTTTCTACTTGTGTATGTTTAACTGTTTTGTTTTTATGTAAAGTAAAAACAATGTTGTCATATATCTTTTTAAAAACAAGGTGTTTAAAGTCAATATTAAACTCGCCTTTAAGGTTTAATGTTGCTGTAACTATTCGCAATATTCTGCAAAGTTTTATTGTTGTATTTACTCTTGGCGAAACAGAATAAAGGAAAAATACGAAGTCTAATAATTCAAGCAAAGCGTTTGTGAAATCCTTTTCCGTATTTTTTTCATCAATAATTTTAAAGTAGTTTTTCACCAATGAGTTTAACTTTCTCTCAATGATTGCAAAAGTGTAATTGAGAATGTCTTTATAATCAATTTTAGCTTCAAAAATTATTGTTTTAAACTTAGTTATTAAACTATTGGAATCAATATATATTTTACCTTTCTTTTTCTTGATAGGCGTTATTCCGTCTTCTTCAAAATCTTCTTCAAATTCGTCTATTTTATATGAAATAGTGTTTAGTAAGTCGTTTATTTTTTGTTTCGCAATCGTGATTTCTGTAATAATCGGCTTTTTATATTGAATGGTTTTCGAATCATTCAATGACAGTTTGAAATCACGCAATCCCAACCTAAAAGTGCTTAATATTTTGTCTTTGGCGGCTTCATCATTGTAAAAAACAAAATAGTCATCAACGTATCTGAAAATCTCGTAGTCCCTTTTGTAGTGCAGTCCAGCAAGTTTTAATTCTTGCTTTGCTCGGTCGTCAATTTCTTGTAAAATGAGTTCGGCAAATATTCGTGAAAATTCAGGTCCAATTACAATCCCGTTTGTTTCATTATAATTCAGTTTTTGCATTAAAGTATCAAACCTATATCCAAATGTTTGCTTACTATCGGCTAAATATTTCTTTACAACTTCCTTATCTAATAACGCCCAAGAAATAGAGTGTGTGTAAATGCTGTCAAAACACTTTGAAATATCAAACTTGAAAAGATAGTTGAACTTTTTCTCGCAACGATGATATTGATATGATTCATAAAACTTATGAATGTTGCTGTATTTCTTGTAAACAAAGAATGTTTTTAGGTTTTCATACTCCAAATCATTTTGCTCAACGATTTCATCGTTAGCTTCTGCAAGTTTTTCTATATGAAGCCGGTCTTTGAAGTATGTGTATTTCGCAATTCTATGTGGTCTTCTAATTGAAAATTGACTTTTGTTGCTGTAATACAAAATCAAGTCTCTGTATGTGTCGTAAAAATCAATTACTGCAAGTTGATTTTTGGGGTGAATAATTGTCAATTCACGAAAATCATTTTCTTTGTGAACAATCTTATATCCAAAAGGAATAGCATCTCTTTTGTCTTCATCAAAATTGACTTTACTATCAGTAAATGGTTTTTCCTTGTTAATGCCAAAAAGTAGTTTTACAATTTCTTGGTTTGTTGGTGTGTTGTTTTTACCAATAGCGATTTTTTCGCCTTCAATTTCTATTTTACAAGACAAAAGAAAATCATAAAAATGACGATTTGAGAATGTAATCGGCACTTCAAATGGCAACACATCAGAAAGAATAACTCTTTCTTTTTTATACTTGATATATTTTTTCTTTCGTTTTTTCACTTTGTCCAGTGGTTCATCATTTTGTTTAGTTCAATTGCGTTGAACTTTGAAATATTTGTTGGATTAAAACCCGAAACAAATGAATTTGAGTTTCTAATTCTGATAGCAAGTTTTGCTGGTAAAGCAAAACTGCTAATAAAACCATCAAAACATAGGTCTAAATCCTTGAAATCGTCAGTTGTTGAAATTAAACTATTGGTATAATAAATTCCCGTGATTACATTTCTTTTATTGTTTACTAACCTTGTATTACTCGTTAAAAATTTGATTCGTTTTACAAATAGTTTTCTCGCTTGTTTTTCGTTTAGCTTTGATTGCTTGGCATAAAGTTCAAATGCCTTTTTCAACCTATCTTCGTAGCGTTTCTTTTTCCTCGATGAAATTGTTAATGTTAGAGGAATATGCTTATTGGAAGCATATCCTGAAATAAACTTGTAACCCAAATATTCAAAATCGTATTGTTGGTTCGTGTGTTTGTTTGATATGTCAATAAGTTTTGTTTTATCAACGCTTTCATTCATTATCAAACCTTCTTTTGCAAGAACTTCTTTTACTTCTTTTTTATAGTCTCTGGTTGTGCTATTTATTTGAGGCATAAAAATCAAAATAATGTCGTCCACATATCTTGCGTAATACATCAAATTGGGAAGCTGTTTGATTTTTGCGTCAATATCTCGCATATAGAGTTCTGTCAAATATGGGCTAATTCCGATTCCTCTCGGAACACCTTTGGTTGCCCCCGACTTATCTTTGAACTCGCTTAAAATTTGTTGAATAAAACGCATTGATAAATGCGTTAACAAATTGTCGTCATTGATTTTTTTTAATAACTTTTCGTGAGGAATATTTTCGTAAAATTCTTTGATGTCGGTCTTTAAAATGATTTTTGGAAATCCATCATCAAGCAAGTTCTTTAACTGACTTATGATAGAGTAGCGGCTTGATTGTTTTACTTTGTAAAGTTTTCTGAAATTGTATTGAAGTTGCTTTAGTGTTAAAATGTTTTCTAGGCTATATTCAGTTTTGTAAACAGGCTTGTCTGTTATTGTGGTGTCTTGAACTATTGTGAGTTTAAAGTCTGAAGCCGTAACGTTTGAACTAATTGTCGTAAGTTTTTCTGTCAGTTTTTGTTCTTTTTGTTCGCTTAGTTCGTCTTTCTTGTCGTTAATTCTACTACGTTCTTCAATAAACGTTTCTTTGTCTAACCCTTTTTGTTTGAGTATTCTGATTTCTCCGTTAGTTTCTTTTATTTTTTTACTAATGTCTGCTATGTCGGAAAAAAAATCGCCTTCCAGATAATTCCCTTTGCGATTCTCTATGTCAAGAATCTTTCTGAAATTTTCTATTGAAAAGGACTGGTCTAACATTTGTCATTTATCTTTTTTGTTCGTAGTTCTGTGTCGTTCGTTAGCATTGCCACCAACGGTTCGAGGCTTTGCGCTGGCAGGGGATAGGTGGCTCGTCTGCCCGCTTGGCCGTAATTTCCGCGTAGCGTACGGCCAATATACAAATGTTCAGGAGAAATCCAATGCACAAATTTGGTT
>JAFDZJ010000155.1 GCA_018266965.1 Bacteroidota bacterium | reverse complement strand
TTTTCTTTTTATCTATATACGATTTGTGAAAAAAGAAAATTTAAAAATATCTAAAAAAATATTTTTCAAACTTGCTATTATAGGTGGTTTTATGGCATTCCATTGGTTTTGTTTTTTTACCTCTATCAAGGTTGCCAATGTGTCCATAGCTCTTAGTTGCCTCTCACTTTCTACTTTGTTTGCTGCATTGCTGGAACCGATAATTTTCAAACGGAAAATAGATTTTTCAGAGATTATAATGGGGATAGTAATGGTCATCTGTATGGGTTTGATTTTCAAAACCGAGTTTCAACACAAAATTGGGATTATCTATGGGATTATCTGTGCTTTTTTCGGCACAGTATTCTCTGTTTTGAATGGTAAAATATTTGGAAAGACAAGTGCTGGGAATATTATTTTTTATGAAATTTTTTCGGGTTGGGTAATTCTTTCGATTTTATATATTTTCACTGGACAAATAATAGAAATAGGAAATGTTTCTTGGAGAGATATAGGATTGATAACTTTGTTGGCTGGTGTTTTTACTGCATTTCCTATGTTGGAGTCTGTACAGTTGATGAAATATATTTCGCCTTTTACCCTAATACTAACTGTAAATCTAGAACCCATCTATGGAATTATATTGGCATATTTTATTTTTGGACAATCGGAGCAAATGAGTCCCGTCTTTTACACATCTTCCGCCATTATGATTTTAGCAATAATAATAAATGGAGTGATAAAAGCAAAAAAACAAAAACAATTAAAAGCATAATCTCTTATATTTGTAACTTTAATATAGATATGAAAAAAGTACTTGTCATCATTTTTATTTTCTCTCAATGGATACTCAACGCACAAATTGTAAGAAAATATTCCAATGAATTCCTGAACATAGGAGCTGGAGCAAGAGGAATTGCAATGGGTGGAGCAGTAATCTCCAACCAAAACGATGTGTATGCTCCGATGTGGAATCCTGCTGGACTCAATTTTGTAGAAAAAGATTGGCAAGGTGCTGCTATGCACGCCGAATATTTTGAAAGTGTTGCTAAATACGATTATCTAGCTTTTGCAAAACCATTGGAAGATGGAAATGGAGTAATCGGCATTTCTGTGGTTAGACTTGGAGTGGACAATATCCTGAACACCACACAGATGATTGATCCAGAAGGTAATATAGATTATGATAAGATAACCAAATTTTCTCAAGCAGATTATGCAGGGATACTTTCGTATGCTTTCAATCCTGGAGGAAACCAAAATCTAAATATTGGTATTAATGCGAAAATTATCTATAGAAATGTTGGTAAGTTTGCCAGTGGATTTGGGTTTGGCTTTGATATTGGTGCTATCTATCAGTCGGATAACGAGTGGAATTATGGAGTGGTAGCAAAAGATGTACTCACGACTGTCAATTTTTGGAACATCAACCAAAAAGAATTATCGACTGTTGTTAATGGACAAGAATTCAATCCTGCACCAAAGGACAAAATGGAAATTACTATGCCAAAAATAAATGCAGGTGTAAGCAAAAACTTTGAACTGTCTAGAGATTTGGAATTATTGCCAGAAGCAGGTATCAATATCGATTTTGCTAAGACGGCAGCCGTTATTTCTACAAGTTTTGCGAGTATTACACCTTATGCAGGTGCGGAATTGGCTTATCAAAAAATGATTTTTGTGAGATTGGGTGTAAATAGATTTCAAAACATTACCGATATAGAAAATCTGAAAAGGAAAATTTCTTTTCAACCTAGTGCAGGTATCGGTATAAAATACAAAGGATTGGAGCTGGATTATGCAATTTCTAATAGTGGAATTGGTGCCTCCAACTATTTTTCTAATTTCTTCTCTTTGAAGTTGGATATGAGTGTATTCCGAATGAAATAGGTGACGATAGCCAATTTAAACATTCATTTTGTGAAAAATATTTTTCCATTCCAAGCAAATTCTGGTCCTCTTCCAAGTGTTGCACTATAAAGTATTCCTATACAAATAAATATACTTACTAGAATTATGGGCAGCCAATAGTTGTCATTCTTTTTCTTTGTTAAATGTTTTGTTATTATAAAGTGTCCAATATTTGCAAAAATAATTGGCGGGAAATAGATAATATTTCCAAGTCCGTGTCCAAAGTTAAGAAGTCCAATGATAGTCAAAATAGTAAGACTAGTCAAAGTCCACAAAATAATTTTATTTACTGATTTTAATTTCATCTGATGGTTTGTAAGCGTTTTAGATGTGTTATTTTAGAATGAATAATATCCGGCAAATATAAGTTGAAACAAATCCATGTACGCAATAAAAAATCCACTCTCTGATAAGAAAATGGATTTATAAAGATTTGTGTATAAGCTTTTATAAATGAAAAATACATTTGAATAAATCTGGATAAACTCCTAAACTTATTATAGTTATAATGATGACAATTGAAACAGCGTTATAGGTAAACGACGGTTTTTCGATTGTATTGAAACTACTTTCTTTATAAAAGAATGATGCAATTATTAGCCTTAGGTAATAAGCAATAGAAATAGCAGAACCCAAAATTGCAATTAAAACAATCATTGGATTGGTAACAATTGCTTGTGCGAAAATTCCAAATTTCCCTATAAATCCGGCAGTTAGTGGAATACCTGACATGGAGATTAATGAAACCGTTGCTGCAACAGCCAATAATGGTTCTTTTTTTGCCAAACCTTTGAATGCCATGTAAGATGTTTCTCTTTTTAATTTTTCCACCCAAATCAAACTCATAAATACACCAACTGTTGCTAATGAATAGGCAAAAAGGTAGAACGCTAAATTATAAATCGATGAATTATTGACTCCAAAAAATATCAAAGCAATGTAACCTGCGTGAGAAACCGAAGAATACGCTAACATTCTTTTAGCATTGCTCTGTGCCAATCCCATTGCATTTGCCAATAGTAGAGTAATGATAATTAGTACACCTACTACTGGTAACCAAATAGGTACAATACCACCAAAAGCTATGGTCATCAATCTGAAAAATCCTACAAATGCAGCAATTTTTACTACTGTCATCATAAAAACAGAAATCAAAGATGGAGAACCTTGATAGACATCTGGACTCCACATGTGAAATGGTGCCAAGGAAACTTTGAATGCCAACGCAACTAACATCATGAATGCTCCTAAACGAAACATAAGGTTTCCAGTTTGTTCTGTACCATAATGTTGAATTTTGTACAAATCAAAACTTCCAACAGAACCATATATCATTGCAATACCAAACAAAAGAAATCCTGTTGCAAATGCTCCTAATAGCAAATATTTCATAGAGGCTTCTGTTGATCGCAAATCTGTTTTGTTTGCTCCTGCCAATATATAAAGTGGTATGGATAGTATTTCTATGCCTAAAAATAAAGTAACTAAATTTTGAAAACCAAACAAAATAATCCCACCTGCCAAAGAAAATAACATCAAAGAATACAACTCCGATTGATGACTCCTATGATTGCTAAATGCAAATCCAGCAATTAAAAAAATCAAAATTGTTATCACAATAGAAATTTTAGAAAACAATGCAGCGTTTGGACCAAACTGAAACATGTGATTGTATTGGTCGAAAAAAGTTTCTTCTGGAAGATAGCAACCATACAAGGCTACCAAAAGTCCAAAAATACCGAAATATCTCGCTAATTTTCCATTGCCGAATACCCCATCAAATAGAGATGCAAGTGCTGTTAAGAAAACAATAATAAAAACTGTCATATTATTTTTTTGTATAAAAAAGATTTTAGATAAAAAAATGTCCTCAATCTTATAATTTTAATAAACTCTCAAATTAAATTTAAACCAATTGTACTACAATGCTTTATAAATAAATTCCAAGGAGGAATTTACCATATCCAAAACACACTGTGGATATACCCCAAATGCTAAAACAAGAATGGCAATTGTTCCCAATACTGCAAACTCTACACCCGACAAATCTTTCATAGAAGTTAGTATTTCCGGATTTCCTTTCCCAAACATTGCTTTTCCATAAAATCTTAATAGATAAGCAGCAGCCAAAATCACAGTTAGACCAGAAATTACCCCTAAGATAACACTATAATCAAAAACAGATTTTATCAAAATAAATTCCCCGATAAAACCATTGGTAAGTGGCACTCCTAGTGAACCCAGCATAATAATCATGAAAAATATAGCAAATTTTGGAGCTACTTTTGCCAAGCCACCCATTTGTCTTATATCCCTAGTTTTGAATCGTTTATAAAGAATATCTGCACAATAGAATAATCCAACAACATTGATACCGTGAGCAAAAGATTGAACCATTGCACCTTGTCCTCCTTCAAATGTGAATTTTCCTTGTAAAGTTAATATCGCTGATGCAAAAATACCTGCTACTATTAGTCCAACATGTGATAATGAAGAAAAGGCAATAATTCGTTTAGCATCATTTTGAATAATAGCTATCAAAGCACCGTAGATTATTCCGAATACCGCCAACATAATAGCAATACCACCAGAAGTCCCAGCGATTGCCAACGGTGTTATTGGCAATAAATATCTTAACAATCCATACACTGCCATCTTCAACATGATACCAGACAACAACATGGAACCTTGTGTGGGAGAATATGTATAAGTGTCCGCTTGCCAAGTATGAAATGGAAAAATTGGTAATTTCACAGCAAATGCGAAAAATATAAACCAGAAAACAAAGTTTTGTTCGGTTACAGTAAGTTGTGCATTATACAAATCTGTAAGTGCAAAAGAAGCCGAATGGGGATAGACAAATATCAACCCTAAAAGCATAAATAAGGACCCTACAAATGTATATACAAAAAATTTGGTTGTAAAGCTGAATTTCTTATCATCTTGTCCCCAAAGTCCTGCAATAAACCAAATCGGAATAAGTGTAATCTCCCAAAAAATATAGAACAACAATCCATCAAGAGCTGTAAATACCCCTAACAACCCAAATTGCATAAGCAAAATCAAAGCATAAAAATTGTTGTTGTAAGATTTCTTTTCATTGAATGATGATAAAATAACAAATAAAACAAGTAGATTGGTAAGCAATACCAAAAGCATACTCATACCATCGATACCAAAATGAATGGTACTACGAATGTAGTCGGACCAAGGATATTGTATTTCGTACTGCAATGCAGCGTCCACAGTAGGTCCATGATTGAATGAAGCCATCATACAAATGGTAAATCCCAATTGTAAAATAGCGAGTAATAATGCTACAATCTTGCTACTTTTATTTCTAAGTACAAAGACCAAACCCGAGCCTACAAGAGGCAATAGCAATAATGCTAGTAATAAATTCGACATTATTGAAAAATAAAATTAATAATTAAAATTAACCCAACTGCCAATGACATAATCAGCACATAGTTTTCGATATTTCCATTTTGAAATCTCTTCATAGATTTCCCTGAATCTTCTGCTCCTTCACCTATAAATTCTACTCCTTTGTCCAAGACGTCTTTGTCGAACATTTTGGCTGCTCTAGCTAATCCTTCGGTAGTTTTTACAAATAGTATATTATAAATTTCATCA
>JAFDZJ010000154.1 GCA_018266965.1 Bacteroidota bacterium | reverse complement strand
GAATATTCTTCCATGAAATTAGGATTGTATATGTTTGGCGAATATGTTAATATGTTTATTTCCAATGCACTAATGACAGTTTTGTTTTTCGGTGGATACAACTACCCAGGAATAGAATGGGTAACGACAAATTGGGGAGACAATGTAGCAGCAATACTATCAATAATTGTATTTTTAGGTAAAACTTTTTTTGGTATTTTTGTATTCATGTGGATTAGGTGGACATTGCCAAGGTTTCGATACGACCAATTGATGCACTTGGGCTGGAAAAAATTAATTCCTTTTGCACTTATCAATCTTATGATTACAGGTGCTGCAATATTAGCCTATCAGCATTATATGAATTAATAAAAAAATTGTGAGTCATATATTTTTACAATATCCAATCACAGTTGTTTTAGTTAAATTTAAAATAAATAAGTAAAAAATGAAATTAACCAATAGAGGCAAAGTAGTTTCCAATAAAAAAATGACCTTTTCCGAAAGCCTATATATTCCCGAAATACTAAAAGGAATGGCAGTTACGGCAAAACATATTTTTAAAAAACCTGCAACCATACAATTTCCAGAAGTAAAGAAAACAATGCCAAAAGTATGGAGAGGACATCATGTGCTGAAACTGGACGATGAAGGAAGAGAAAGATGTACCGCTTGTGGATTGTGTGCTGTTGCTTGTCCTGCGGAAGCTATTACCATGACCGCCAAAGAAAGAACAAAAGATGAAAAACACCTTTACCGTGAAGAAAAATATGCAGATGTATATGAAATTGATATGTTGAGATGTATATTTTGTGGTATGTGTGAAGATGCTTGTCCAAAATCCGCAATTTATATGACCGACCGTTTGGTGTCTGCCGAACAAAATAGAGGTTCTTTTGTCTATGGAAAAGATAAATTAGTAGAGAAAATAAATGCAAGAATTGATGTGTCCGATAGACAAACCGAGAAACAAAAAAATGCTTTGAAATAATGGAACAAATTTTATTTTATACAATCGCAGGTATAGCACTAGTAAGTGCGGGTTATTTTGTTTTTGCAAAAAACCCACTCTATGCAATACTATCACTTATTATCACCTTTTTTTCAATAGCAGGATTATATATTTTACTTAATGCTCAATTTCTAGGAGTGATACAAGTAATTGTTTATGCAGGAGCAATCATGGTACTTTTTCTATATATTTTGATGATGCTCAACCTGAACAAAGAAGACGAAAGCAAAAAACAACATCTCAACAAATTTACCGGAATTATTGCCTCTGGGATATTGTTTGTAGGCATATTGGGTGCTTACAAAGGTCTTTCGGGAAAAGAAGTTGCTGGTAATGTAGATTTTGGTGTTGGTCTAACCAAAAATTTAGGTCAATTATTGTTTAACGAATATGTACTACCATTCGAATTTGCATCGGTGCTAATTTTGGCAGGGATTGTAGGTGCAGTATTAATTGGTAAAAGAGATTTATAATATATGGAAGCAAATACTTTTATACAACAAGTTCCTTTGGATTATTTTATAATCTTGAGTACTGTATTATTTAGTTTAGGAGTTTTAGGAGTTTTACTCAGGAAAAATGCCATTATTATTTTGGGTTGTGTAGAACTGATGCTTAACTCTGTTAATCTTTTGTTGGCTGCATTTTCGGCATATCAAGGAAATGGAGATGGACAGATTTTAGTATTTTTCATCATGGTAGTTGCGGCAGCTGAAGTCGCTGTTGGTCTAGCTATTATTGCTATGATGTATCGTAATACCAAATCTGTTGATGTTAGTATTTTTAATAAATTAAGAGGATAATTAGGAATGGAGAATTTAGTTTATACTATTGTACTATTACCACTTTTAGGATTTTTGATAAGTGGTATATTTGGGAAAAAATTACCCAAAAATTTAGTTGGAGGGATAGCAACATTAGTGGTTTTTGTATCTTTTTGTTTGGCGGTATCTATATTTATTAATTATGACACCCAATCTGCTCCACATATTTTTACTGCTTTCAAATGGTTTAGTGTTAATGGAATGCAAGTCGATTTTGCATTTCAATTAGATCAACTTTCTTTGATGATGGTACTCATCATAACAGGAATTGGCTCACTTATCCATCTTTATTCCATTGGATATATGCACGATGATGCTGGGTTTTCAAGATTTTTTGCTTACCTCAATTTATTTGTTTTTTCAATGTTATTGTTGGTGTTAGGAAGCAACTATCTTATATTATTTATAGGTTGGGAAGGCGTTGCTTTATGTTCTTATTTGTTAATCGGATATTGGTTCGAAAACGAAGACTACGGTAAAGCTTCCAGAAAAGCTTTCATCATGAATAGGATCGGCGATTTGGGACTTTTAGTGGGGATATTTTTATTAGCCATAGAAACCAATGCAGTTGACTATATCACGGTTGCTAATAACGCATCGAAATTTGCTATTGATAGTCCAATAATCATTTTTATTACCGCAAGTTTATTTATCGGAGCGGTTGGAAAATCTGCTCAAGTACCATTATATACTTGGTTACCCGATGCAATGGCAGGTCCAACGCCAGTTTCTGCTTTAATTCATGCTGCTACTATGGTAACAGCAGGTATCTATTTGGTGGTAAGGTCTAATTTTTTATATACACT
>JAFDZJ010000153.1 GCA_018266965.1 Bacteroidota bacterium | reverse complement strand
GGAAAGTGGTAACTCAGGCTAACATTTGTTTCGGTATGTACCACATTTCCATTAAACATGACTTTCCAAACAGCATTTCCACCAGCATTACTGTTGAATGTAAGATTGTTACCCACGCATACTTCAGGCTGTCCTCCCGTTATTATCAGGGGAGCAGTTACCAAAATGGTCTTTGGATTACTTCTACCACCACATTTTAACAGCGTATTTTCGTAATAGTTAAATAATGTGTAAGTACCCAGAGTACTAAATTTTAAGAAAATTTCGTTACGCTGGGCATTATAGCTAGCCTGAACCGCTCCTGGTCCTGTTACATCCCACTGTACTTGCGTGGTAGGCCATCGCGGCATACTGTATTGGTATTGCTTCTCTGTACATACATTGGTCGGACCCTGTATAATCCCTTCTTTTGTGATGACCGGAATTTTCAAAGTAGTCCAAGCTGGGCATCCACATTCGGATTGGTACATAACATAACCAAATCCGTCTGTTGGATCTATTTGATCCCATTGTACCGTTAATACATTTCCGTTTGTATTTATGATCGTTCCGCCAATGACTTTCCACTTTCCTTTGCAAGTGTTATTCGCAGTATAAGTTTCTATACTCCCCTCACAAACCACACTTGCACAGGCAATATCAATAGGATTGGCAATATTCACATGGATTTCCATCTCGTATTCCTGACTACAGTTACATTGGTTAGTAACTTTTAGTTTTACAATTTTAACACCCCCAGTCGTATATGTATGGGTGGGTTCGTAAACACTTGAAGTTGGGCTACCGTCTCCAAAATCCCATTCATAACTTACCATGGCTGTTCCTCCTCCCGCTGTTGATAGGTTATCAAAATAGACAGGCGTATTCATGCAAACATCTTGTCCACCAAGTCCTGCGATAGCAAACAATGCTTTGGGACTATCAATCTTTTCAACACAAATCGACTTTGTTTCTTGTGTACCATTTGCATACTGTATGGTAATATTTATAGCTCCATTTCCGGCATTTCCCCATTCTATAATGGCTTCATAAGGATTGCTCGTTGTAGATATAATCGTACCACCCGCTACTCCCCAATTTACCGAAGAAATGGTCGTATTCCCTGGATTAACTGTGTATTTCACTCTCGAAAATTCACAAAAACGAACACAATGACCCATATTAATTTCTTCCCAAACCTCAAAGTTATCTTGAGGTTTTTCTCCTTGTTCAGAAATAAATTCGGTGCATCCTACTTGTGCATTCCAACCAATAGTAATTCCACTGCTTTGGCATAAACCCCAAATTGGCAAAATTAAAAGCAACCACAGCAGTAGCCACTTTCCTTTCATCTTAATTTGTAGATTGTAGTGTTTTTTCACATTTAATTGGTTTTAGGTTACTGTGTTTTTATATAGTTTTATTTTTGCATTATCTTTCCAAAGATACTATTTTTTTCAATACAGAACGATGCCTTAAATAATTATTTAAGGCAGGGCAGATTCAACTAGCCCATACAAAAGATAGCGTTCCCTAGGAACGCTATCAATTTTATTTTTATTATTAAAGTTTTTCGTAAAAATAAGGTCCGTTAAAGATTATAAAAACAAATCTTCGTTCACCAAATTGGGGAGGGTAACTTTCAGGTTGGGTTCAGCTTGCATAGCTCTTTTTATGGCAAACATAGCTCCTTCGTTTCTCGCCCAAGATCTTCTGGAAATACCATTGTTAACATCCCAAAAAAGCATGGATTTCAGTCGTCTATCAGCATCATCACTTCCATCTAACAGCATACCAAATCCACCATTGATAACCTCGCCCCAACCAACACCTCCTCCGTTGTGGATAGAAACCCAGGTCGCTCCACGGAAAGAATCGCCTATGACATTTTGTATTGCCATATCTGCGGTAAATCTGGATCCATCGTAGATGTTGGAAGTCTCTCTGTATGGAGAATCGGTACCGGAAACATCGTGATGATCCCTACCCAAAACTACTGGTCCCAATTGTCCGTTTTTTATGGCATTGTTAAATTTTTCGGCTATTTTCATTCTTCCTTCGGCATCGGCGTATAAAATCCTGGCTTGTGAGCCTACTACCAAATTATTTTCTTGCGCCCCTTTTATCCAAGTAATATTGTCTTGCATTTGTTGTTGGATTTCTTGTGGAGAATTTTTCATTATTTCTTCTAAAACTTCACAAGCCAAAGCATCGGTAAATTGTAAATCTTCTGGCTTTCCACTTGCACAAACCCATCGGAATGGACCAAATCCGTAATCGAAACACATAGGACCCATTATATCTTGTACATAACTTGGGTATCTGAACTCCCTACCAATAGTAGGATTTTCGGACAATACATCGGCTCCAGCTCTACTGGCTTCTAATAAAAACGCATTTCCGTAATCAAAAAAATAAGTACCTTTTGCCGTATGTTGGTTAATGGCTTTTGCGTGTCGCCTAAGACTTTCTTGTACTTTCTGTTTAAACAATATAGGATTTTCTGCCATCATTACATTAGCATCATCAAAAGAAATCCCAACCGGATAATATCCTCCTGCCCAAGGATTATGCAATGAGGTTTGGTCGGAACCAATATCTATTGTTAAGTTTTCAGTTGCAAATTTTTCCCAAACTTCAACAACATTTCCAAGAAATGCTAATGAAATTGTTTCTTTGTTTTCTTTGGCTACTTTCACTCGAGCTACCAATTCATCAAGATTTTCAAAAATTTCATCAACCCATTTTTGGTCGTGTCTTATTTTGGTAATTTTAGGATTAACTTCGGCACAAACGGTAATACAACCTGCTATATTCCCAGCTTTGGGTTGCGCTCCGGACATACCTCCCAAACCAGAAGTTACAAACAAACCTCCTTTTGGCGATTTGTTTATTTTTCTGAATGCGTTGAGAACGGTAATAGTTGTCCCGTGTACAATTCCTTGTGGACCAATGTACATATAACTTCCTGCTGTCATTTGCCCATATTGAGAAACACCCAAAGCATTAAATTTTTCCCAATCGTCCGGTTGTGAGTAGTTAGGAATAACCATTCCGTTGGTAACTACAACTCTCGGAGCATCTTTGTGCGAAGGGAAAAGTCCCATAGGATGTCCGGAGTACATCACCAAGGTTTGCTCATCGTTCATTTCAGAAAGATATTTCATGGTCAAAAGATACTGAGCCCAATTTTGGAAAACTGCTCCATTTCCTCCATAGGTAATCAGCTCGTGAGGATGTTGTGCAACCGCATAGCTCAAATTATTTTGTATCATGAGCATAATGGCTTTTGCCTGTTCGGATTTTCCAGGGTAATCGGTAATGGGTCTTGCATAGATTTCGTAATCCGGACGGAAACGATACATATAGATTCTACCGTATTTTTCGAGTTCGTCTTTGAATTCTACAATTAATTCAGCATGAAATTGAGGTTCAAAATACCGAAGTGCATTTTGTAGTGCTAATTTTTTTTCTTCGTTGGAAAGTATTTCTTTTCTTTTGGGAGCATGATTAATGGTGGAGTCCCAGGATTTTGCATTGGGTAAAAAATTAGGAATCCCTTGTAGTATTTGTTCTTGAAAGGTCATTTTTTAGTATTTATTTTGGTGGTTTAAAAGTACTAAAATAGCATTATATGGGCAACTATATTTTTTTTAAAAAAAAATGAGCTTTAATCAATAATTAAAGCCCATAGCTATTATTAAAAAAAGAATATTAATCCAACAATTTGGACAAATCCAACGATTTAGTTTCGTCCACAATTTGATAGTTCAAAGCTTTGGCAAGGACAAAAATTTGATTGAGATTTTCCATCAATTGTCTTTTGCTTTCATTTTTCAGCTGGTTTTCATCTATGGATTTCACTGCAATTTCTTTGGCTTCTTGTGTTACTTTTTTTATTTGTGCCTCGTCTATCCTGTTAAAAAAAGAATCGTCCATACTTTGTATTTCAACATTTGGATTTACTTTTATCACTGGTTCTGGCAGACTTTTTATGATGAGTTTTTTATTTGCAGAATCTATATCAATTTTCATTTTAGACAAATCATAAGAAACTTGCACATTGGTTTTGGTAAAAGTTACAATGCTGTTTTCAGAAATTGTTTTACCCAAGAAATCGTAGGAAACTTTGGTTTTTCTCATGGCAGAGAAATCCTGCTCTACCACTACCATTTTATTCATTTTGGCAATTTGATTGGCTATAATGTAGTTATTATTATTTTCGGATTTCCCAATAATACTAAGTTTGTTTTTAAATAAAAAAAACAACAGCAACAATACAATTACCCCCGAACAAAAACCTATAAGAAGTTGTCTAATTTTTGGTTTCATCTTTTTTGAATAAGTCTTTGAAAGATTTGTTGTCTTTTTCCACTATCTCCAAAAGATCTCTTTCTATCCACCCTGATTTTGGATTTTCTATAATCCTACCAATTTCTTTACCATATCTATATACGATTATGGTAGGTACTTTTTGTATATTGTAGAGACCTTCTTCTCCTGTCGGAGATTCTCTTTTTCGGTTTACCGCCAGTATGGTTAGTTTGTTATTGGGATATTTCAATTCGTCCAAAATCTTCATTAATCTTGGCAAATCTCTATGACTATCTTCGCACCAAGTACCAACCACAGCTATCATTTGGTAAGAATTTATTTTTTTCTTTCTTAACTTTTGCAATGTAGCTTTGTCGGTTTGATATTCTTGATATTCTTGGTTGTACCATTTGGCATAAGGTTCTTTTAGAAATTGTTCTCTCAATTGAACTCCCAATAGCATTTTACCGTCTTTTTCGGTTTCTACCTCTCTGTTTACCACAACTTTTTGTGCATTGATATTAGCAGAAAGCACCAATGAAAGTACTACCAGGACTTTTAATAATCTGTTTTTCATTTTATTTATTTCTGTTATTTATTGATTATATTTTCCAGATTGGCTGGAGAATAGTATTTATTTTTCAAAACTTTGTTGTCGGAAGAACGATGAACATTGTATTTGTCTCCGGATTTTTCAAAAAAAGATTCTTGACCTTGTTGCAAATAATGTTCCACTGTTTCTTGAGCTTCTTTTTCCGTTGCACAGGCTT
>JAFDZJ010000152.1 GCA_018266965.1 Bacteroidota bacterium | reverse complement strand
TAGTTGGGTCTATTTATACGCTTGTTATAGTTAAATGAAAATGAATGGTTAGCATTTGGGGTAAATGAGAGATAAGCAGTTGGAAATAACTTTGTATATTTTGTTTCATTCTCTTGATTTGATGTTATAGAGTTTCCTTTTAGCTGTGTGTTTTCTAATCGTAATCCGATTTTTGCTTCCCATTTTTTAGTAATTTTTTTTTGTGCTGAAAAATAGACCGCTTGTATGTTTTCTTCGTATTTAAACTGATTACTTTGAGAAGTATCGAAAATAGATACACCACTTGTTAAATCATAATATTCGAAACTATTATCTGTGTTTATATAGGATAATCGACCTCCATAATTCAAATCAGCCCAATTAAAAGGGTGTACCATATCAAGATTGAAAGAATAATTGGTAATTTTTTGTATTCCTTTGTTGTCGGCTGAATTATAAGAATTATTTATAGGTGTAAAATCGTTATTGAAGTTGTTTGTTTGAAAAATACGGTTTGAATTTGAATTAAAGTTAAAAAAATCGAAATCAAAAGACAATTTTCTTCCTATTGTATCTATATCATATATAAAATGGTAGTTGAAATTATTGGAAATTCTTCTTTGCTCATTTCTTCCCTTGGTTACAATATATGAATCTATATTATTTGTTTCAGGGTTTAGCAAAGTACTTATTACATTATCTCTTATTTCAGGTTTATTATCTGAATAATTGTAAATAAATCCTGTTGATATTTTGTCTGATATTTTATAGTCCAATCCTAATCTTGCTGATACAGATTTAGTAAAATCTCTCCGTTTATTTTTTTCTTCCCAAACAATGTTAGAATAATCTATAATGTTATTTTCGGTTGGAGCATTTGAGCCAACACTATAATTTAAATTTGAGGACAATGCAATTTTATCCTTTTTAAAATTAAATCCTACACCAACCAATCCTGTTGCGTATGTAGCTTGTTTGTAAACTGACCTTATTGTTGTATTCCAAGCATCTTGCCTTAATTTTTTTGTAACAATATTAATAATTCCGCTATTTCCTTCTGCACTATATTTCGCTGGTGGATTTGTTATAACTTCAATACTTTTTATATCATCGAATTTAATTGTTTTTAAAAAATTTACTAATTCATCTCCTGAAAGCTGCAATAATCTGTCATCAATCATCACAGACATTCCACTTTTCCCAATCATTGAAATTTGGTCGTTTTGAACTTTAAGACCTGGTGTAACTTTTAAAGCATCTAAAGCGTCACCACCTGTTGCAGATATAGAGTTTTCAACATTAAAAATCAACCTATCTACTTTCCTTTCTATCAGTTTCTTTTTCGCTTTTATATTAATTTCCTCAATTTGTTTTTCAACAATTTTATTTATAGTATCATTGCTTTTTTCTTGTCCATAAGAAAAAAGCGAAATAATAATGAAGAAAATAGAAATTAATTTAGACATTGTTTAATGTTTGATTGGATAAAATTGCCATAAGCAACAGTCACAACCGTTAGAAAGTTGCTATTTGAAAAAGTTTTCAAAAAATTTCAATTATGGTATTTTTCAGTCGTTCCAAAAATACGAACATTCCTTTACTCGGACAAATTTTAGATTTAATTCCTATCCATTTATCAAAATCTGTAATCTATAAATATTAATCTGACAAAGGTTGTCATAAATACAAGACCTAAGCCCAATTGGTTGGGGCGAATTTTATTTTTATGTGCTATATTATAAAATGAGGTTTAATGTGAAGTTAAAAAAAATCAATATTTCATGTGTCGTTATTGTATCGAATTGATTTATTAATTTCGTATTCATACTTTCGGCTATCACATTTTTTGGATATTGATGATATTAATTAAAATATATTTTAAAAAATTTTTACCGAGTGTTTTATTTCTTTTATTTCATTGTTTTTATGACGAAAGGCTATAACGAAGTTAAAATTAAAAATCTTCGATTTTCTTTGCGTCTTATCTTTTTATTGTAACATTTTATATTTTACGACTTTGAGTATAATGTTAATTTTCAATAATTTAATTTACAAATGTACAACAGGTAAATCTATCAAATCACACAAATTGTTGATAATACATATCTTGTTCTTTTGCGTTGAAACTTATAATCATTTTTTAATCTTGATTAAGATAACCCAACACATCAAAATAAAAACTCGGTTTTTGTTGTAAAAACCGAGTTGTAAAAATTTGAAATAAATATGGGTTTAGGCTTCTTCCAATTTAACAGTAAAATGCCTAAGTATAGGCGATTCCCAGGTAATATTGTATCCCGCTGTAATCTCGTTTCTACGATCCCAAATATTTTTTAAAGCCACAGCAACATAGTACATGTGGTTGTTGGTATAAGTTCTTCTAGGGATTGCAAGTCGTAGGAGTTCCATTTTTGGATAGCGATTTTCACGGGTTACAGGATCTCTATCCGCTAGTATTGTACCAATTTCTACCCCACGGATACCAGCTTCTTTGTACAATTCTACTCCTAATGTCTGTGCAGGAAATTCCTCTCTTTTTACATTTGGCAAAAATTTCACAGCGTCTATAAAAATTGCATGACCTCCAATAGGTTTTTGAATTGGTATTCCCCATTCCATCAATTGGTTTCCAAGAAATTCTACTTGCGAAATTCTACTCTCCAAATAATCAAATTCAGTTGCCTCATCCAATCCTACCGCTAGTGCTGCCATATCTCTACCTGCCATTCCTCCGTAGGTTATAAAACCTTCGTAGATAATGGTAAAATTAGATGCAGTGCGAAAAATTTCTTCATCGTTAAGGGCTATAAATCCTCCAATATTTACCAAACCATCTTTTTTGGAAGACATAGTCATACCAATTCCGTAGGAGAAAATTTCTTTACAGATTTCTTTTATGCTTCTGTTTTCTTGTCCTTTCTCTCTTTTTTTGATGAAGTAGGCATTTTCTGCAAACCTAGCCGAATCGAAAATAATTGGGATATTATATTTGTCTGAAAGAGTTTTTACAGCTTTCACATTTTCTATAGAAACAGGTTGTCCACCAGAAGAGTTGCAAGTAATCGTTACCAAGCAAAAAGGTATTTTTTCTTTTCCATATTTCTTATAAACTTCTTCTAGCTTTACCAAATCTATATTTCCTTTGAAGGGGTGATCCAGTTCGGTATCGAAGGCTTCATCTATAGTACAGTCTATTGCGTGAGCTTTTCGAAATTCAATATGACCTTTTGTGGTGTCGAAATGCGAATTTCCTGGGATAACATCATCTTCTTTTACCATTGCAGAAAACAAAACATTTTCCGCTGCTCTCCCTTGATGGGTTGGTAGAAGATATTGATAGCCTGTAATTTTTTCCACAGTAGCTTTTAGCTCTTCAAAAGATCTAGCACCGGCATAACTTTCGTCGCCACGCATAAGTGCTGCCCATTGTTTGTCGGACATAGCTCCGGTACCGGAATCGGTCAAAAGGTCTATAAATACTTTGGAGCTAGAAAGATTGAAGAGGTTGTAATCCGCTTCTTTTATCCATTTTGTTCTGTCTTCTTTTGTAGATTGCCCGATAGGTTCTACCATTTTTATTCTGTAAGGTTCTGCGTAAGGTAATTTCATGTTTATTATTGTTAAATTTTATTATTGTAATGTTGAATATTCTTCAGAAATAGTCAATATTCATTCCGGAGCTTTAAAAACGCATTGGTTAGTATGATTATTTTGAATCATTTTATTTAAAATTACTTTTACAATAGAAACATCATTTAGAAAAAATTAATCTTCTTCTCCTTTCATTTTTTCGGCATTTTCTGCCATAATAACCGCATCAATCATTTCGCCGATATCACCATTCATATACGCATCGAGATTGTAGATAGACTTGTTGATTCTGTGGTCAGTAACTCTTCCTTGTGGATAGTTATAGGTTTTTATTTTGGCTGATCTATCTCCTGTTGATACCATGGTTTTTCTTTGAGCTGCAATATCTCCCACTACTTCTTGAAGTTTAATATCATAAAGTTTTGCTCTTAACATTTCCATTGCTAATTCTCGGTTTGCCAATTGGGATCTTGCTTGTTGACAAACCACTACCAATCCAGATGGTTTGTGAGTGAGTTGCACTTTGGTTTCAACTTTATTTACATTTTGTCCTCCTGCTCCTCCGGAACGAGAAGTTTGCATTTCTATATCCGCAGGGTTTATTTCTACATCAACCTCTTCGGCTTCGGGTAAAACTGCAATAGTGATAGCAGAAGTATGTACCCTACCTTGGGATTCGGTTTCCGGAACCCTTTGTACACGATGTACACCGGATTCAAATTTCATAATTCCATAGACACCTTCTCCTTCCACTTTCATTACCAATTCTTTATATCCTTTGGAGGCTTCATTGGCATCTGTAACTTCGTGTTTCCAACCCTTTGTTTTGAAAAACATTGTGTACATACGATAGATATCCTCAACAAAAATTGCTGCCTCATCTCCTCCGGTACCTGCTCTCAACTCTACAAT
>JAFDZJ010000151.1 GCA_018266965.1 Bacteroidota bacterium | reverse complement strand
TCATCATCACTAATACGAAGGGTAAGATTGTCCCTATATTTTGGGTCAGCTGTATTGGAAAAGGCTATATATGTCTTTTTTTTGAATTTTCCTAAATATAATAAACTGCCTTCGTTTACCGGGTCTGGAAGGTTGTTGTCTATTGTTGGATTTCCCCAAGTAGTTCCTCCATCTTGGCTTATTGTAACAATTCTGGCTCGTATATCGCCTTTTTGGTTTCTACTATTTAGCATTATTTTCCCATTGGATAGTTCTACCGCAGTAGATTCGTTGGAGCCAGGGAAATTTATTGGTTTTGTAAGTTGGAATGTTTTGCCATGGTCATCGGAATAAAAAGCATGTGCATCATAATCCGAAAAATCATTTTTAGGCTCTCCGGAGGAGTGATTAGCTGCTACTAAAATCCTACCCTTGTATTTTCCATTTAGTATTTGTATTGCATGTCCGGGTGTGTTGGCAGTTGCTCTCCAATCTTCAGGAAAATTATATTTTGGGTTATATTTTATATTATTGGGGCGGTGTACTTCTGTGGTTATATTTTGTGATGGAGTCCAAGTTTTGCCACCATCTGTAGAAGTTGTGTACCAAGCTTCTCTCATTCCTTTTCCTGCTCTTACATCGTACTCGTGATTGTTTCCGGTGTTGTAAAAAAGAAAAATCCTACCATTGGGATACTTTGGGTCCATAGTGTCCACAACTGGAGCTGCATTTCCGGCTTGTAATTTGTCATAATCTATAATTACGGATATTTTACTCCAAGTTTTTCCTTTGTCGCTGCTTTTTTTCATTACAATGTCCACATCTCCAAAATCTGCGGCACCTTCCTTTCTTCCTTCGCAAAAAGCTATAATATTACCATTGGGCAAAGTAACTATTGCTGGTATCCTGTAGGATTTGTATCCGTCTTCCCCTGATCGGAAAACTACTGTCGTCTTTTGTTGAGATATTCCTAAAAATGGTATAAAGCAAAGAATATAAAATGCAAAATTTTTCATTCTGAAATTGTTTAGTATTTTTTTTAAATTAAATTCAAATAATAAAAGCAACTTTTTGGGTTGGAAAGTAATGAGTTAAATATTTTTTATAACTCTCCTCCGTGATTGTCAAGCTGACCTTCCCATTTGGAAACTGCTGATGTTGCCAAAGCATTTCCTAGTACATTGGTCATACTCCTTCCCATATCGCAAAAATGGTCGATTGGTAATATCAAAGCGATTCCTTCCGGAGGTATCCCAAACATAGCACAAGTCGCAACTATTATTACCAAACTTGCTCTGGGTACTCCTGCAATTCCTTTGGAGGTAAGCATTAGTACCAATAGCATAATAATTTGTTGTCCTATTGTCATATCTATCCCATAGATTTGGGCTATAAAGATTGATGCAAAAGTCATATACATCATACTTCCATCTAGGTTAAATGAATATCCGAGTGGTAAAATAAAAGAAACTATCCTGTTGTTACAGCCAAATCGTTCTAACTCTTCTACCAATTTTGGAAATACAGCTTCGGAACTGGTGGTGGAAAAAGCAATTAATAATGGCTCTTTTATCCTTTTTAATAATTCGAAAAGTCTTTTCCCTAAAATGAAATATCCTACCAACAACAATACACACCACAATATTGCAAGTGCAAAGAAAAAATCTCGAAGATAGACGGCATAAACTGCAAAAATTGAAAATCCTTTAGTGGCAACAATTGCAGCAATAGAACCGAAAACACCTAATGGAGCAACCCACATGATGTAGCCTACCATTTTCAAAATGGCATGAGCAGCAATATCAAATGCTTTGATGATGGGTTTGGTATAGCTTTCGCCCATATTTGCCAAAGCAACACCGAACATTACCGAAAAAACTACTATTTGCAAAACTTCGTTGGTAGCGAATGCTTCGAATAAACTTTTAGGGATAACATGATTTACAAAATCTGCCAAAGAAAATTCTTTCGTTTTGTCCATGATTTCCGATGCCGACGAAGTGTCGGTTAGGTCGAGGCTTGTTACTTTTCCGGGTTCCATCCAATTGACTAATACCAAGCCAATCATTAATGAAACAAGTGAGGCGGTAACAAACCACAACATTGCTTTTGTACCAACTCTGCCAATCATTTTTATATCACTCATCTTTGCAATTCCAACTACCAAAGTTGTGAATACCAAAGGAGCAATAATCATCTGTACCAATCGGATAAATATTGTACCTAGTAGTTTGATGTTTTTGGAGAAGCCTTCTGACGATTCTGGATATTGCAAGTGGACAATAGCTCCAACTACAATACCCAATACTAATGCGATGATTATGGCTAAAAAAAGTTTGTTTTGACCTTTCATATAGTTTTATTAATATAATTCGATTACAAATATAGTGTAATCCATTGTTTTTTTGCTATTCGGATTTTCGCTTTTCGATTTGCAAATTGACGATGGAGCTAGCTTTTAGCACAAATGTTGAATAAAATTACTAATGTTCAACCTTGCACAAAAGATCAATAGGAACACTTCACTGGCTTTATTGCCAATTTGTTTGTTATGCCTAGTGCTATTATCATTCTGCCCAATTTATTTCTAATTGTTTATCATTTACTTTTTCAGTCAATCCGTGATTATGTAACTTAAAATTGTCTGTATTGAAGTTACAAACCAATGCTTCTACAACTGTTCTTCTGTTTTTTATGTTACCACCGTTGTGATAAAAATGGTCTTTTGTTACAATATTGAATTTACTCCAAAACCTATTTATCATTTCATTTTCTCGCCAGTCGTTGTGATGCCAAGTTGAAAGAACAAATTTTGCTTTTGTTTCTGAAAGCAAATTGAATAGTAGTTCTTCGTCTTGTTCAGTCCAGCCGTTGTAATAATCAACGTGTCTGCCGTAATAAGGTGGGTCGCAATAAATGATGTCGTTCTCGGT
>JAFDZJ010000150.1 GCA_018266965.1 Bacteroidota bacterium | reverse complement strand
CCAACTCTTGTCTTTGTGCTATTGCTGCCAAAAAAAGGCATATTCCGATTTTCCACATGGAAGCAGGAAACCGTTGTTTCGACCAAAGAGTGCCGGAAGAAACCAACCGTAAAATTGTAGATCATACTGCGGATATCAACCTTACCTATTCGGATATTGCAAGAGAATATTTGTTGAGAGAGGGATTACCAGCCGATAGAATAATAAAAACAGGTTCTCCGATGTATGAGGTGCTTACCCATTATTTGCCACAGATTAATGCTTCTACTGTACTTGATAAATTGAGTTTGGAAAAAGAAAAATTCTTTGTTGTTTCTGCACATCGTGAGGAAAACATTAACAACGAAAATAATTTCCGTGGATTAATGGAATCTCTGAACCAAATTGCTGCAAAATATGAGTATCCTATAATTGTTTCTACACATCCTAGGACAAAAAACATGATTGATAAAATGCAGATTGAGATGCGTCCGGAAATTCAGTTTTTAAAACCTCTAGGTTTTCACGATTACAATGCTTTACAAAAAAATGCTTATGCTGTTTTATCTGACTCTGGAACTATTTCCGAGGAATCTTCCATATTGAATTTCAGAGCACTGAATATTCGTCAAGCACACGAAAGACCAGAAGCAATGGAAGAGGCATCGGTAATGATGGTTGGACTTTCTCCAGAAAGAATTTTACAGGGTTTAGTCCAATTACAAACCCAAGTAGTAGGAGACAGAAACCAATTACAAATGACTAATAACCAATTACCAAATTTCCGTCCTGTAACAGATTATTCCATGCCCAATGTTTCTGAAAAAGTGGTGAGAATTATTATTTCTTATACAGATTATATTAGAAGAACCGTTTGGTCGGAGAAAATATAATTGAAGATGAACATAATTTTTTTAACATTAGTTGAAATAAATTCAATTGAAGAACGGGGAATTTATCAAGATTTGCTACGCAAGTTTCGTAATGAAGGACACAAAGTAACCATTGTTACACCTGTCGAAAGAAGAAAGAGAATTGCAACTAATTTTCAGGAAAAAGAGGGTGTTTCAATATTACAAGTTAAAACTTTTAATATCCAAAAAACTAATGTTTTTGAAAAAGGTATTGGTACTTTAGCAATAGAGTACCAGTATCTTTCTGCAATAAAAAAATATTTAAAAGATACGGAATTTGATTTGGTTCTATATTCTACACCTCCTATAACATTTGTAAAGGTAATAGAATTTTTTAAAAATAGAGACAACGCATATTCTTATTTACTTCTAAAAGATATTTTCCCTCAAAATGCAGTCGATATGAAAATGATAAAACGAGGAGGATTTATACACAAACAATTTTTGAAAAAAGAAAAAAAATTATATCAAATTTCCGATACCATAGGTTGTATGTCTCCTGCAAATGTCGATTTTGTTTTGAATCATAATCCTGAAATTTCTCCCATAAAAGTAGAAGTTAATCCCAATTCTATTGATCCGATAGCAATTGATTTCTCCGATAATGAAAAATTTAATATACGAAGCAAATATGATTTGCCAACAGATAAAAAAATTTTGGTTTATGGAGGGAATTTAGGCAAACCACAAGGGATAGATTTTTTGTTGGAAACTATAATAGAAACAAAATTAGAAGAAGTATTTTTCCTGATTGTTGGAGATGGAATAGAGTATTCTAAAATAAAAACTTGGTTTGAAAATATTCAACCAAAAAATGCTAAACTATTACGAAAACTACCAAAGGAAGATTATGACAAATTATTGATTGCGTGTGATGTAGGAATGATATTTTTGGATAAGGATTTTACTATTCCAAATTTTCCATCAAGATTACTGTCATATCTTGAAATGAAATTGCCAATTATAGCAGCCACCGATCCCAATACGGATATTGGTGTTGTTATCGAAAATAATGGTTGTGGTTACAAGGTGAAAGCTGGAAATCAATTGGATATGCAATCAAAATTGAATTTACTTTTGAATGACAATTTAGAACAAATGAAGTCAAATTGTGAAAAATTATTATTCAATGAATATTATGTTGATATTTCCTATAAATTAATTGCAGAAAAATTAATTGATAAATAATCACATCCCCCTCAACTTTTCAAAAACTATTCTATCGATAGGTAGGGTGAATGGATTCTCTTGGTTCAGGGGAATCCATTCAACTTTTTCGATACTACAATCTCTTAGTATAAGGCTAGTTTCATCAACAATATCCGCTGTGTAGTAAATGGTTAGTAACTGTTCGTTCTCCCGAAATCTAGATTTCAGAAAATCCTCTTGGGTGTAGAGATGTTGGAGGTTGGTTATTTTGAGGTTTAATTCCTCCTCGAACTCCCTGTGCAAACAGTCGATGATGCTTTCGCCGAACTCCAAACCACCTCCCGGAAATTTCAACAACATTTCTCCTGCATATTCTTCGTACAATGCCAATACCTTTTGCTCTTTTATACAACAAGCATAGACTCTTACATTTATTTTATCAATCATAATTTTATTATTTTGAGATTTCTGCAATTTTTCAATTCTTTTTAATCTGTATTTTCAACAAAAAATATATCTCAAAATTAAGTATATTTGTGAAAATATAAAAGTAGTACAATTATTGTAACTACTCGTTCATCAAAAACAAAACAACTCAAACCAAATTATATTATTGCTATGATTTTTTCTTATTCCAAACAATATTTCGTTCAAATTATTTTAGCAATGATTGCAATTTTGTTTTTTAGTTTAGCTTCATATACTGCAAATCCTAGTTTTATGATTTATATTTTTGGAGCAGGTTTAGTTTTTTTAATGATAACCATTGTATGGTCTTATAAGAAAAAATATTTTGAATGGACAGAGGATTATTTGAAATTTAATTTATTCCAACCTCGGAAATATTATTTCAAAGATTTAAGGAATTGTAAGTTTTCTGATGACTCTTATGTATTTCAGTTTAATAATGAAACCGTAATAATTAAAAAGAAAAATATAAAAGAAGAAGAGTTGCCTAACTTTCTTTCCAAAATCAACCAACTGAATTTGGAATTTAAAAATAACAATCAACTTCCAATCTCGTCTATGGACGAGACAAGCTATCTAACCTCTAACCTCTAACCTCTAACTTCTAACTTCTAACTTCTAACTTCTAACTTCTAATTATGAATATCCCTCTAGCAGAACGACTAAGGCCACAATCGTTAGATGAAGTTTTGGGACAAGAACATCTCACAGGGATTGATGCACCTATTAGGAAAATGTTGGAGAATGACAGTATCAATTCATTGTTGTTTTGGGGACCTCCCGGAACAGGAAAAACTACTTTGGCAGAAATAATTTCGCAACAATCCAATCGAAAATTTTTCAAATTATCGGCT
>JAFDZJ010000014.1 GCA_018266965.1 Bacteroidota bacterium | reverse complement strand
ATTTAGTAAAAAAGTTCAATCGAAGCACTTCAGCCCCGCTTTTGGCAATACCTTGTTATGGGCTGCCATTCTTGTCTGTATGCTTGTCAATGTCTGCATATTATTCTCCCCACAAATGATAAACTTTTAATTCACTTCCTTCCGAATTTAATACTGCAAAGCCATTTTCAAAAGTCTCACGAGCATTTCCTGGTTCAACTGCCAGCCAGGTCGTTTTAAAAATAAATATTCTGTTGTCTTTAGTTTTCAATTTTGGCAAAACGATTTCATTTAAAATGTCAAGGGAATAGTCATCATTTTTTAGTTTAGAAAAACTGCTTTTGGTAATGCTGTCAGCCAAAAATGAAATACTGTCTACAAGTTTCCAGTCATTTTTATCCGCAAATTCAATTAGTTCTTTGTCGGTAAAAGTATTGTTAGTCTCACTTTTCCAATTTATTTCTCTGTGTCCGCCCCACGGTCCTTGGTCACTATTCTTTGTCAATATTAGGTCTTTATGAAAATTTGTCCAGAAACCAGCGGGAGATGTCTGGTTACAAGAACTCAATAAAACCGTCAAGATTAATATTGTGAAGATATGTTTTATTGTCCGTTTCAATTTCCTTTGTCTGTTTGGTGGTGTCGTCGGTATAAGGTTGCCCATAACATTAATATATACGCCACTCACATCTTCTATTGCGTCAATATTCACTATGTGCGAGGTCTTATATACTATTTATGAGCAAATATAAATGATTCATATAAGAAATCAAAAGTTCTTGTTAAATTTTCATTATTTATTCCTATTCCACGCCACTGCGAAAGCAATGTTATCAAGGTAGTAATATAAATAACTGATGTTCCTCGGTTTAACTTGTTTGTCTCTGGTTGGTTTTAAGTATATTGCATGACAAATAAATAACTAAAATCCATTCTTTCCAAGCAAGTGCAATAAAATTTGATATTTAATTGGTTAAAAAAGGAATAAATATTACCTTTATCAATTCTAAGTTTTATAACACAGTTTTATGGAAAAACAAGCACAATTTGTAGAAGAACTCAATACAAAATACAACACAAAGGGAGAGAACATTGTCCTAGGGAAAGGAATGTTAGACGGAAATGTGGTGGCAGAAGTCGATGTGAAAATCCCACTAAAAACCATTAATAGACACGGACTAATTGCTGGTGCCACAGGAACTGGTAAAACTAAAACCATACAAGTTTTTGTTGAGCAATTGTCCAAAGCGGGAGTGCCAAGCTTGGTATTGGACATCAAAGGGGATTTTTCCGGAATTGCAGAGTCAGGAGTCGAAAATTCCATTATCCAAGAAAGATACGCCAAAACGGGATTTAGTTTTCAACCACAAAGTTTTCCTGTCGAACTCATGTCCATTTCCGGAGGAAAAGGAGTGAAATTAAGAGCAACAGTTTCGGAATTTGGTCCAATTTTATTAGGTAAAATATTACAACTAAATGATACCCAGCAAAGTATCCTGTCAATAGTTTTTAAATATTGCGATGACAAAGGTTTGCCCTTAATAGATTTGGACGACCTGAAAAAAGTACTACAATACATGACAGATTCCAACGGTGGAAAACAAGAAGTTGCCAGTAATTATGGTAATATTGCCCCAGCTTCTTTGGGTACTATCCTGCGGACAATAGTTGCATTGGAACAAGAAGGGGCAGCAGAATTTTTTGGAGAACCTAGTTTTGATGTTTGGGACTTGCTTGCCAAAGAAGGCGACAAAGGTGTGGTAAGTATCCTCCGAGTTGCGGATATCCAAAACAAACCCAATTTGTTCTCTACTTTTATGCTCTCTTTATTTGCCGAAATATACATGAGTTTCCCAGAAGAAGGAGATGCAGGAGTACCGAAATTAGTTCTCTTTATAGATGAGGCTCATCTTATTTTCAAAGAAGCGTCCAAAGCACTTCTAGCCCAAATAGAAACCATGGTTAAGCTAATCCGTTCCAAAGGTGTTGGCATCTACTTCATTACACAAATCCCTGGTGATGTCCCGGAAAATGTATTGTCGCAACTTGGACTGAAAATCCAACATGCTTTGAGAGGTTTTACAGCCAAAGATAGAAAGGAAATTGATAAAGCGGTAGAAAATTATCCTATTACCGAATATTACAACGCAGGACAACTCATCCAAAATCTTGGAATTGGCGAAGCTTTTGTAACCGCATTGGACGAAAAAGGAATTCCTACTCCTTTGGTACAAACCTACCTTATCTCTCCAGAGTCTAGAATGGACATATTAACAGATGCTGAAATTGATGAATTAACCAACAATTCTTCTTTGGTAGAAAAATATGAAACTCCTGTAAACAAAGAATCTGCCTATGAAATCTTAACTCAAAGAATGGAAGTTCCATCTATAAACACCTCTCAACAAAACACTGAAAATACACCAAAACAAGACAACCAACCAAGTGTGTTGGAAGAAGTGCTAAAAAGTAGTGCAGGTAGAACATTTACCAATACACTGATGAGAGAAGGTGCAAAAATGGTACTCGGAATGTTGGGATTGGGAAGCAAAAGAAGGAGATAAATT
>JAFDZJ010000149.1 GCA_018266965.1 Bacteroidota bacterium | reverse complement strand
TTGCTCTTCTGGCGTGGAAGTTTTATATTTCCAAAAAGCAAATGCTCCTAATCCTAATAATGCCAAAAGCCCTTTTGATTTGTTTCCCATGATATTTTGTTTTAATGGTTGATAAACGATTAAGAGTAAATACTTTGCCAAAATATAAATTGAAATTATAAAATTTTGTTAATTTTTTTTTAAAAAACTTATTTCCCAAATCTTAAATTTCCATTTAAAAAATCATTATTTTAGTTTCCAAAAAAAAATGCAATTTTCCATCATTAAAAAAAACAATATCCAGCCCAACATTTGGGACGGTGGCAAAACATACCAATACTATATTTATCCGCAACAATCCAATTACCAAACAAAAGATTTTCAGTTCAGGATAAGTGTAGCTTCAATCGAAAAGAAACCTTCGGATTTTACAAAATTTCATGGGTTTAACCGCTATCTAATCATGTTAAACTCCGAATTAGAAATCATTAGAAACAACAAGAAAGAACAATATTTGCAACAACAATTATTTTCGTTTGATTCCGATGACACTATTCAATCTTATACTTTGGGAATGGATTTCAATCTGATGATTAGTAAAAAAATAAATAAACAACAAATAGAAATTAGCAACCAACTTCAAACAAATCACGAACAAATCTTTGTTTTTGGTTTGGAAAAAAGTACAGTTTCTATCAATTCCAAAAAAATAAAACTTGGACTCGATGAACTATTATGTATAGACAATAACAACAAAGATTACACCTTTATTACTACAAACAAAAATGCTATCCTGATTGCAATTTCGGAGTTTTAAAAAATAAATTTGAACAATTTCAATAAAAAATAGCTAACTTTGGCTAACCAAAAAGTAACTTACTGACAAGAAAGTTACCAATAAGAAAGTTATTATGAAATATGATATTTCTCCTTTTGCTTTTGGGCATATTGTTAATCTTCAATCTTTTACCAATAGAGAAGATGATGTTTTATTACTCAAAAAAAACATATATTCCGGAGTCAACACCATTATCATATCACCAAGAAGATGGGGGAAATCCTCATTAGTTTCCAAGACATGCGATGAAATTTCCCGAGAAAGCAACTCTATAAAAATAGTACAAATAGATTTGTTTTCATGTAGTAACTCTCAGGAATTTTTGGAGTTATACGCCAAAGAAGTTATAAAAGCATCTTCGGAAAAATGGGAAGATTGGGTAACAGCAAGTAAAGAAGTTTTCAAAAATATCATCCCAAAAATCAGCTTTGGGATACAACCAGAAACAGACTTTTCCTTGTCTTTTGAATGGAAAGATGCAGAAAAGAATATTGCCGAAATATTGGCAATGCCAGAAACATTGGCTCAGAAAAAAGAATGTCAATTTTTAATATGTATAGACGAGTTTCAAAATCTTTCTCAATATCCTGATTACAAAAATTTCGAAAAAAAACTCAGGGCTGCTTGGCAAACTTTCAAACACTGTGTGTTTTGTCTGTATGGCAGCAAAAGACATTTGATGACTCAATTATTCAACAACAGCTCTGCCCCATTCTATCGTTTTGGAAATTTATTTTTTTTAGAAAAAAATAAAGTCTGAAAAGTGGGTTACATTTATCGAAGACAAATTTGCTGAAACTAGAAAAACAATACCACACCAATTAGCACAAAAAATACCAGAACTCATGAAAAACCATTCTTGGTATGTGCAACAATTCTCTTATTTTGTGTGGTCGGAAACAACAAATATGGTGAGTGAAAAAATTTTTGAAACTGCTCTTAATAGATTAATACAAAGTAACACCCCATTGTTTCAACAACTGATTGAGGAACTGAGTACTGGACAAATCAACCTAATAAAAGCTATTGTAGAACAAGAAAAGCAACTTTCTTCCAAAGTCAATATTGCACAATATAACCTAGGAACATCTGCCAATGTTACCAAAAACAAGGAAGTTCTCTTAGGAAAAGATCTTATCCATAAAACTGAAAAAGGATATGAATTGTTAGACCCAGTCTTCGAGATATGGTTTTTGCAAACCTTTCTGAATAAAAAAGTAAATATATAATCAAAAAACATAAATGAACAATCCGTCAATCGTACAAAAAGATTTTTACAGAGCAAGTGGAAAATGGCTTTCTACAATACAGATTTGGAAAAAATGTTTCAGTCCGAATTTGCATTACATCTACCTATTCCGAAAAGCACAAAGACATCATAAATCTACTATTTTGGGTAAGTTTTGGAGATTAATATTAAGACATTTTCAAATAAAATATGGATTCCAAATTTATCCTGAAACTGAAATTGGGGAAGGATTATATCTCGGTCATTGGGGATTTTTAGTAATCAATCCCAAGGTAAAAATCGGAAAAAATTGTAATATTGCACAAGGCGTAACAATAGGACAACAAAATAGAGGGAAAAATACCGGATTTCCTGTTATTGGGGACGAAGTTTGGATAGGTCCAAATGCAGTTATAGTAGGAGGGATTACCATAGGAAACAATGTACTAATTGCACCCAATGCTTATGTAAATTCCGACATTCCTAACAATTCTGTTGTTATAGGAAATCCAGCAATTATAACAGAAAACCATGTTGCCACTGAAGGTTACATCAACAATAAAATTTAACTAAAATAAATTACCATGTCGAAATCATACGAAGAAATTTTCAAAAACAATGAAATCTGGGTAAAAGAAATGCTAAATCAAGATGCCAATTATTTTGAAAAATTAGCTTCAGGTCAAAATCCAGAATATCTGTACATAGGCTGTTCCGACTCCAGAGCAACTGCCGAAGAAATAATGGGACTACAACCAGGAGAGGTATTTGTCCATAGAAATATTTCCAATGTAGTAAACACCCTGGATATGAACGCAACAGCAGTAATACAATATGCAGTGGACAACTTAAAAGTAAAACATATAATAGTTTGTGGACACTACGGTTGCGGTGGGATAAAAGCAGCTATGACACCGGAGGATTTTGGTTTGCTCAATCCATGGCTAAGAAATATTCGTGATGTCTATCGATTGCATCAATCCGAATTGGACAGTATAACAGACGAACAGAAAAAATACGACCGTTTGGTAGAACTAAATGTACAAGAGCAGTGCATCAACATAATAAAAATGGCCTGTGTGCAAGAAAGATATTTGATTGACGAATACCCGATTGTCCATGGATGGGTCTTCGATATGAAAACCGGCAAACTTATCGATTTGAAAATTGATTTCGTGAAAATATTGAAGAATATTCAAAAAATTTATGACCTTACCAATTCCAATTGGATGAAAAGTATTAAGAAAAAATAATTTCTTTGTATTACAACATTGTTTCAATTTCCTACTTCGTTGGTGTGAGTAACTTACTCGCACCAACAAAAAAAATAAACAATTAAGGTGTCAATTAAAAGAAAAAGCTAATATATTAGCATTGTTCCGAGATTTTGGCAGACAGGTGCAAGACATTATTACAATAGAAGCTACAATCGGATAGTGGTTAAAATCCAAAATTTCCTGACGGTATTCAATCCATGATTAATAGTTGCAAAAGCATAGGCTTGGAATGTTACAAAAACTAACTTGTTAAAAATAAAAACCGTATGAAAAAAGAACCCGTAAAATATAAAATTTGGGGAGTATATAACAACCGCTTTGATATGACAGCAGAAGAAAGAAAACAAAAACTTGCAGAACTGGATAGACAAGAAGACCGCAGAATTACAATCACCGCATTTACCTATCTTTTTGTATTCCTATTGATATGTATATTTAGTTATTGTGTAGTAACCTATTTCTTGGGACCGATGAAGTTTTAAAAACATTTTTATAAAAACTAAAAATCCGAAAACTTTTCTTTTTCTGTTTTTCTTGTACATTTTGTGTACAAATCCTTAAAACGAAAAACTTTAATTGCTTGAAAAACAAATAATTACGCTTTTCAATTGCAGAGAGGAAGGGATTCGAACCCTCGATACAGTTACCCGTATACTACCTTTCCAGGGTAGCTCCTTCAACCACTCGGACACCTCTCTTTTTTGGTGGTGCAAATGTATAAAAAATTATTTAATCACCAAATTTTTCTTCTAATTCTCCTCTTAAATTTTTAGAAAAATTTTCATGGAAATTATTTTTGTATCTAGGATTGTCCATCAAGTGCATGGATTTTGTAATGGCACTTTCTGCAGAAAGATCTTTTCCGCTAATAGCATCTACAACATGGAAAATGTTACTATTTTCATATTTTCCAATACTAATACCACCAGAAATACACTGACTAAGCACAATAATTTCGGTATTTCTATTCCTTATCTCTTTCAATATCCTTTCGGTTTCTTGACTATTGAAGATGGTTCCGGATCCAAAAACTTGTAGGATTAAAACTTTTGTTTTTGGTAGATGCAACAGCGATTGAAAACTCATTCCTGGAAAAATTCGCCAAAAAACAATATCGGTACACAGATGCAGATCAATTGAAAACACCTCATTGTCTCCCGTTCTATACAGGGCATCTCTATCAATATTTAGGTGAACTCCAGATTTGCCTAGGATAGGATAATTGGGACTTTTGTAAGCATCAAAATATTCGGCGGAGTATTTTAGTGTTCGGTTTCCTCTTAATAATTTGTATTCGAAATAGATGGCAACTTCTTGTACCAAAGCCTCATTTCCCTCATATAGACTTGCATAGTATAGACTTGTAAGCAAATTTTCTTTGGCATCTGTTCTTAAATCACCAATTGGAAGTTGAGAACCTGTAAGGATTACCGGTTTCCTTAATCCATTCAGCATAAAGCTAAGTGCAGAAGCTGTATATGACATGGTATCTGTACCATGAAGAATTAAAAAACCATCAAAATCATTATACTTATCAAAGATGATTTTTGCGATAATTTTCCATTCTTCCGGACCTATATCCGAGGAATCCAAAGGCTTGTCAAAAGCATGAATGGACACATCACATTCCAAAAGGCTCATTTCTGGTATCTTGTCGAATATATGTTCGAAATCAAATGCACGAAGACTTCCGGTGGTATAGTCTTTTTCCATTCCTATTGTACCTCCGGTATAGATGATAAGGACTTTTCTTTTCATGGTCTAAAATTACATTTTTTTTATGTTTTAGTCGAATTTTTCTACGGCAGAAAATAAAAAAACAGAGCATTGCACTCTGTTTGTTATTGTTGGAATGATATTGATAATGTTGCAATATCAAAAATTTAAAACAAAAAAATTATTTCACTTGATATTCCAATTTTATGGTAATGCTGGCTTCTTTTTCCTTGGAATCCGTATTGAAAGTCCCTCCGTAGGAATAATCTTCATTGGAGTTGGGAGCAGTAATCTGGATAACTCCCATTGTTGCTTTTTTCAAATTCCCTAATTTGCTATCTGCATTGGAGGCAATTTTTTCAGCTCTTTCTTTGGCATCTTTGGTTGCATCGGCAATCATTGCTTGTTTTACATCGGATAATTTGGTGTAAAAATAGCTTGGTGGCGAAGAGGTAAACTCTATTCCCAAATTTATTATTTCTGTGATATTTCTTGATAGATTTTCTATTTTTGCAACATCTTTACTGTCAATAGAAACCTTTTGGGAGAGTTGATAACCTGTAAAAGTTTGTTGGCTATTACCTTTGCTATCATTGGAATAACTGTATTGTTTTTGAATATCAACAGCAGAAAAAATCATATCTTTGTTGGATATTCCCTTGGAAACCAAATAGTTTTCTATTACTTTCTTGTCATTAGCAAGTTGGGTGTAGGCTTCTTTTAGTTCAAAACTATTTCTAGAAAAATTCCCATTCCAAGTAATAAGATCCGAAGTAAATTTTTTACTCCCTAAACCTGTAACCGAAATAGTATTTTCACCTTTGTTTCTTTTGATGATAGCATTTCCCAAAAGTCCTAAACCCAATGCAAATCCTATGGAAGCAATGGTTGTTGCAATTATTACATTTTTGTTCATGATTATATATTTGGATATTTTTAATCAAATGATATGCCAAAATTTAACAAAATTTTAACAAAAGTGAAAAAGTGAAATCGCTGATTTTCAAGCAACTTCTTTTCCTGTGAAAAAGTTATAATCCTTGATAATTGTTTCTACAAATTGTTTTTCAGTAAGTCCGTTCAGTTGGTTATCTACCGATATTACACTGGTTATTTTATCAACAAGTTTACTAATTACCAAATTGTCATTTATAGATTTGGCTTTCATATAATTGTCCTTTATGATACGCATATCATTGTCCGAGAAAGCAATAACTTGTGGAAAAACAGGTTGGTAATTTTCTTGCAAATTTTCTAAAATCGTATGAGAGATATTCACTTTGTTTTTAAGAGAAATAACAGTTGTTCCGCTAACTATGTCGCCTAATCTCTGTCCATTTTTGGAAACAATCATCGAGATTACCCCTACAACTCCGGAATTGGTAAATATATCTATCAATCGCATTATCCATCGCATAAAATATTCCGAAACATGTGCTTGATAGCCATCGATTTTCACAACTTTTATTTTCATTATTTTTTTACCTATCGTTTGTCCATTCCATATAATTTCCCAAAAAAGAGTATCAAAATATATTGGGAAGGTGAAAAGTAATATAGCTACCATTTGGGACATTTGGTCTAAATTTTCTAGATAAGCATAAATATTCAAATATTTTATCACCAATACATAGATGATGATGAGATAGATTACTTTAATTAAAATATCGATAATGAAAGCTAACATTCTTTCGCCTACACTAGCGGTATTGAAAAAAATATTGACATTTTGTGAAGTTGATACAGCTATTTTTGACATTTTTTCTTAATTTAGCAACCGATGAGAGAAATTGCATTTATTAAACAAAATAAAGAAAAATGGTTGACAATAGAGCAAGTTATTTTGGGAAAAGTGAAAAAAAACCCAGATGATTTGTCTTCTCTATACATCAACCTCATCAACGATTTGTCTTTTTCGCAATCGTATTATCCAAAAAGCAAGACTACAATCTACCTAAATCATCTATCTACAAGTATTTTTCAAATAATTTATAAGACCAAGCGAATTGAGAAAAATCGATTGTTGCATTTTTTTGATACCGAAGTTCCACTTTTGGTTTATCAATATCGAAGATTTTTAGTTTATACATTTGCATTTTTTTTAGTTTTTTGTTTTGTAGGATTTATTTCCACCTATTTTGATGTGGATTTTCCTAGGCAAATATTGGGAGATGATTATGTGAACATGACTTTGGAAAACATAAAAAAAGGAAATTCTATTGGTGTATATTCCAGTGGTTCTGCTTGGAGCATGAGTATTGTGATAATTTTCAACAATCTAATGGTTGCTGCCAAAATGTATGTTGGAGGCGTATTCCTGGGAATTGGTTCCTTGTACGCATTGTTGCAAAATAGTATTATGCTGGGAGCTTTTCAAACTTTTTTTGAAAAACAAGGAGTTCTACAATCCAGTGCTAGAGGCATTTGGGTCCATGGGGTTTTTGAGATTTCTGCTATTATTATAGTTGCAATGTGTGGATTGATATTGGGATCCTCCATTTTATTTCCAAAAACTCATACTAGGTTTCAGTCTTTCCAGATTGGTTTTCGGGACAGTTTCAAAATCTACATCAGTACATATCCATTTATTATTGTAGCTGGGATATTGGAAGGTTTTGTTACCCGATATGCTTTGGTAATGCCATTAGCGATTAATCTTACAATTATATTTGGCACACTGGGAATTATTTTTTATTACTTTGTTGTCTATCCTTATATCATTTATAAAAAACATTACAAAAATGCAACTATACCAAAAGAGGGACTTTGGGAGTCTCATCACTGACACTTTTAATTTTTTTAAAGAAAACGGGAAAAATTATTTTAAAAACTTCATCATGCTCAATGGGATATTGATAATCCTATTAGTAGCGTTGTATGTGGTTGGCTACAAAAGTATTTTCTCTCAATTGATGGGTTCTAACATGGAGGGAGATTCCTCTTATTTCGAAGAATATTTCCAAGCAAATATGGGATTTTTCATTGTATTTGCAGTAGCTTTCTTTGTTTTATTTTTCATAATGATTATGATGGTCTATACCTTTCCTGTACTGTATTTGAAAAGATATGGTGAGAGCAAAGACAAAAACATACAACTCAATGATATATTGTCTGATATGAAACAGAATTTTGGCAGATTTATACTGTTTTGTATGGGGCTTACTTTTATCATTTTACCATTGATGGCAATGTTGCTGGGAATTTCTTTCTTATTAATTTTTATAATTATTGGGATTTTTCTAATACTATTCATTGTACCACTGATTTCCAATGTGATGAGTTTTACGCTTTACGATTATTTCAATAGGAAAGACGGTTTCTTTTCATCGTTCAGTTATGCCATTCGTTCTCAATTTTCATATAGCAATGCCAACAATGGCTCTCCGTTTTGGAAATATTGGGGTTCGACTGCTGTTGTCATGTTCATTATACAAATAATAACCGGACTTTTCTCCTTGATACCTGTTGTCATAATGACTACTTCCCTACTTACGGTTCCAGATGTGGACAAAGTAAATTCTATGAACAATTTTTTTGACAGCACCATGGGTATCATTTATTTTGCATCTTATGGACTTTCAATTTTGGTTTCATTATTACTTTCCAATATGGTGTATGTTAATTCCGGATTTTTATATTACGACAGCAGAGAGGATCTCCACAGAAAAGAGGATTTATTAGAAATAGACAGCATTGGTAATCGTGAGGAATAACTGGGTAATATTTTTTATATTTTTTTCGATAATTGGGGTTGCTCAAAATCCCAATACACCTACTACGACTATTACCAAGGACTCGTTGATAGAAAAAAATGTAACTAAAAATAGTTATCCTACGGATTCATTATTGAAAATTATTTCTAATACCGATAATACTATTTACCCAAAACAATTAGAGGAAAATTTTCGGAAAAAATATCAATCACAAGAATTCAATTACACCCAATCCAACCCTCGGGAGTCGCTATGGGACAGGGTAAAAAGAAATATTACAAAGCTGATAAACAAGTTGTTGGACAAGATTAACCCCACCAAATCTTTGTCAATAATAGAAGTGTTGATAAAAGTAATTGCAGTAATTGTAATAGGAGTAATTCTTTATTTTTTAATTAAATTTTTAATTTCCAAAAATGGAAATCTTATTTGGAGCAAACGAAACATTCCCAACAAGATACAAGATGTAACTTTACAAGAAAATATCCACGAAATAGATTTTGCCAAAGAAATCAGTCAATTCGAATTGTCCGGTAATTATAGATTTGCTATTAGGTATCAATTTCTATGGGTTTTGAAAAAAATGAGCGATCAGAAAATTATCCAATGGAATATTGAGAAAACTAATAAAGACTATCAAAAAGAATTATTAGGAAAACCACAACAAAACTCTTTTCGGGACTTGGTGAGGATATTTGATTATGTTTGGTATGGCGAATTTCCTATTACTACTCAACAATACCAGCAATACAAATCACAATTTCAACACATAATTTAACTATCCCACTATGAATAAGACCATCAAATTTTATGGAATTATTTTTCTAGCAGTTTTAGGATTGTTGGCATTCTTTGAGCTGGGTAAAAAAGAAATCACCGATTGGAGAAAAAATTTCGACATTGCAGAAAAAACTCCTTTTGGCTTGTACATTTTCAACCAAGAAATCGACAAATTATTAGGCGAAAAAGTAGAAAGGATTAATAATTCTCCTTATGAGTTTTATAATAAAAATCCAAAACTCCCTCCACACACTATACTCCTAATACAAAAAGAAATAGATGGAGAGTCTTGGAACAAAATTCTTTCCGAACTACACAAAGGTAGCGACGCAATTATACTGTCCACATTTTGCAACAAAAAAATAAAGGATAGTTTAGGATTTTCACTTTCGCCGTCTTTATATGATGAGCAATCCGTATATGAACTTACCGACAAAAAGTTGAAAAATGCAAAATTGCAGATGGACAAATTCCCTGGAATCCAGGCTATTTCCTATATCGATAAAAAAAATGACATATTGGGTAAAATGAAAATTGACTCTGCCCAATGGAAAGCTAATTTTATTAAAGTAAAAATAGGAAATGGGAACCTATATTTCCATAGCGACCCTACTATTGTTACCAACTACTATCTGTTGCAACCCAACTCCAATACTTATATAGAAGGTGTATTTTCTTATCTGAAAAATCAAAAAACAATTTGGTTTTTGGATACAAACGCAACAGAAAGATCATCTTCTCCGCTCAGTTTTATCTTGAACAATCCCCCTCTGAAATACGCTTGGTGGTTATTGCTGGGCAGTTTACTTGTTTTTGTAATATTTGGGGTAAAAAGAAAACAAAGAGTAGTCCCTATTATAGAACCACTAAAAAATAAGTCGGTAGAATTTGTGCAAAGCATTGGAAATCTTTACTTACAAGAAGGAGATTTCCATGATATGATGTCCAAAAAAGCACACTATTTTCTGTTCCGAATAAAATCCGAATTGCTAATAGATTACCAAAAATTAGATGATAACTTTGCTATGAAAATACATCAAAAAACTGGTAAAGACCTGAAAAAAATATCCAAAGCGGTACTTTTATTAAACAAAGCTATGGACTCTTATGCACAAGTTACCAAAGAGGATTTCTTGGAGATGAATTTCTTGTTAGATGAAATATATCCTCCATCAAGAATTTAAAAATAATTTAAAATAAAACATTACAATATTACCAAAACTGAAAATACAATGGAAAATAATAAAGAAAACAATCAATCTACCGAAACAGAATTCCGAAACAGGATAGACCTGGGAGAATTAAGACAAAATATTGACCAAATAAAATCCGAAATTGCAAAAGTAATTGTCGGACAAGACAAAATGATAGAACATCTACTTGCAGCATTGTTAGCAAATGGACATGTATTGATAGAAGGTGTGCCTGGTGTTGCCAAAACTATTACCGCAAAACTATTAGCCAAAACTATTGCAGTGGATTTCAGCAGAATACAATTCACGCCGGATCTTATGCCTTCGGATATATTAGGAACTTCTATCTTTAATATGAAAACCGCAGAGTTCGAATACAAAAAAGGACCTATCTATGCTAATTTTGTTTTGATTGATGAAATTAATCGCTCCCCAGCAAAGACTCAAGCAGCACTTTTCGAAGTGATGGAGGAAAGACAAATAACCATGGAAGGAAAACAATACACTATGAGTAATCCTTTTTTGGTAATCGCTACACAAAATCCAATAGAACATGAAGGAACTTATAGACTACCAGAAGCACAATTGGACAGATTTCTTTTCAAAATAGAAGTGGGATACCCAAATTTGGAACAAGAAATACAAATTATCAAGAAACAACACGAGTCCAAATTGGAAAACAAAATAGAACTGGTAGAACAAGTAATCTCCGGACAACAACTACAACAATATCAAAAAATAATAAAAGAAATTGTTGTAGAACACAATCTGATAGAATATATTGCTAAGATTATCCATAATACAAGAGAAAATCCATTTCTATATCTAGGAGCTTCTCCCAGAGCAAGTTTGGCTTTGCTAACTGCAAGTAAGGCATTTGCAGGAATCAGAGGAAGAGATTTCGTAACTCCGGAAGATATAAAAGAAGCGTGTTTTGCAGTACTCCGACATCGTATAATTGTTTCGCCAGAAAGAGAAATGGAAGGACTATCCGCCGATGAAGTGATAAAACAAATCCTAGACGGAATAGAAATTCCTAGATAATATTTTTAAAAACTTTTTTCAAAATTTTGAAAGCCATCTTCCTACAACAACGATTGTTTTTTCTCCTTTTCCTCATAGGAGCAGGGTATGTAATAAGTTTTTTCTTTCCATTTTTTGTATGGATTGCTCATGGTCTATTTTTGTTGATAGCTATACTTGTAGTCCTAGACATATTGCTACTTTACGGACAAAAAAAAGGAGTAATTGCACAAAGAATTTTACCTGAAAAACTTTCCAATGGCGACGAAAATTGGATTGAAATAACTATACAAAACAATTACTTCTTTTCGATACATGTGGATATTATTGACGAAATCCCCTTTCAGTTTCAGATAAGAGATTTCCTAATAAAACGAACAATAAAACCAAATGAAAACAGTCAGTTGCAATACAAATTGGAACCGAAAGAAAGGGGCGAATACAATTTCGGCTCACTTAATATTTTTGCGAAAAGCCCACTAGGTTTGGTTTCCAAGAAACATATATTTCAAAAAAATCAAACTCTGAAATCCTATCCTTCTTTTATCCATCTCCGAAAATACGAATTGATGGCACTCCAAAATGAGTTCCTACTTGGTGGACTGAAAAAAATACGAAAGATTGGACAAACTATGGAGTTCGAAAAAATAAAAGAATATGTACAAGGTGATGACATACGAACCATCAATTGGAAAGCCACCTCCAAACAAAACAAACTGATGGTAAACCAATATCAAGAAGAAAAATCACAAAAAATATATTTACTTATAGACAAAGGTAGAACTATGCAAATGCCTTTCTTGGGAATGTCGTTGTTGGATTATTCCATCAATGCAAGTATGGCACTTTCGCATATTATTTTGAAAAAAGGAGACCGAGCCGGAGTAATGTCTTTCGCCAAAAAAATGGAAAATACCATTGTTGCCGACAACAAAGCTGGACAACTAAAAAAAATCTCCGAAATACTATACAACCTACAAACCGATTTCTTCGAAAGCGATTTCAACAGACTGTACCAAGATTTGAAATTCGGTATCAACCAAAGAAGCTTGGTAATGCTTTTTACCAATTTCGAAACATTAGACAATCTGAAAAGGCAATTGAAATACATGAGAGGTATCTCCAAAAACCACTTGTTGGTTGTTGTATTTTTTAAAAATTCCGAACTGCAAAATCTAATGATTGCACCTGCCAAAAACTTGGAAGACACCTATGATAAAATAATAGCCGAGAAATTCGATTTTGAAAAAAAACTCATCATACAAGAACTCCGAAAGTATGGGATACTTTCCCTTTATACAAAGCCAGAAAACCTAAGTATAGAAGTAATCAACAAATATTTGGAGATAAAATCCAGAGGTATGATATAACTAGTTTTATTAGCGTAATTTTGTGTTTATATTCTTGAAACCACTTTATAATAATTTAACATGAAAATAAAATTAGAAAGACTGAATGACGATTTCTTATTCCAATGTACCAACAGTCAAGGAAACAGTATATTATTGGATAATACTTCGGATCCAGATGCCAAAGGTGTTTCGCCTATGGAAAGTATTTTGATGGCTGTTGCCAGTTGTAGCGGGATAGATATAGTTGCCATCTTAAAAAAACAAAGACAAGAAATAGTAGATTTTTCCGCCGAGGTAGAAGCAGAAAGAATACAAAAAGACGAAGCCAAGCCGTTTTCTAAAATCGAAATCAAATATTTCCTTACCGGAACAATCGACCAACAAAAAGCCAAAAAAGCTGCAGAACTTTCTTTTGAAAAATATTGCTCCGTTTCCAAATCTTTGGATAACACAATTGAAATTTCTTATTCTGTTTTTGTAAATGGAAATTTAGCATAAATAAAATCCCTAACTACAACGGTTAGGGATTTTTGTTTTTTATAAAACTATTTGGCGTAAATTTTAATCTTTAAGATTATTTCTTTTTCTTCTTTTTGTCATACAATTCCCAAGCACCGCCCGCTTCTTTGTATTTTACCAATTCGAATTTTTTGAAATCATCAGTTCGGTATTGGATATTCTCATTACCCTCTTGGAAAGGAGTAATATAGAAATAATCAGCATCATTTTTGTCTGCTTTGTTTCCTTTTTTCACTTCGGGTGCAAAGCTAGAAAATTTGTAGTTGGGCAATACTTCTTCCAATGATTGATAGAATTTTTTATCTTCGGTTGGAGGTACCGTACTCATGATACGGAATTTGTCCTCATCAATCCAAAGAAAATAAGACTTTTCATTTTTAGTTCTCTTATCCAGTGATGTGAAAGAGTAAAGTTGCTTCGGAACAATTTCCGAAATTTTTTCTGGATTAACTTCTGTAAAGTATAATTTTTTGCTAGGATCAACATAAGAAATCACATTATCCATTGTCAATTGGCTGGTGTAATCTTTTTTTAAGAATAATTGTTCCAAAGCCAATTCGGAATTTTTCCTGAGAGCTTGTTCCTCTTTTGTCAATTTTTTTGTTGGATTTTCAGGATAAATTTCCTTCACGAATTGATACAGAACATTGGATTTTATCTTGGCAAGGTGTGGATATGCTTTTAGTTGTTCTGCCTTTACTAACCAAAAATATTGTTGAAAATAATCCTCCTTGTCTTTGTCTTTAATAGAACGATAAGAAATAGCCAATTTTTTGGAGGTATTGATGTCTTCGAATTTATTGGATTGTCCAAAGAAAATATTTGCCGAAAAAACAGCTATAAGGAGTAGAGTGTTTCTTTTCATTTTTAAATTTTTAAGTATTCAAATATAAAAAAAAATTTCATAAGACCAATACTTTTTCGAATAATTGGAAAATAATTGAAAGATTAGGGTACAGAAAACAGTTTTATTTCAAATTTTTCCCGTTATTTTAAAATTATCCTTATTATTTAGGTTACTCCAACGGCGTTAGCATTTAAAACTTTACAAATTATTGATTTAAAATTTCTTTGTTTAACAGTTAGATTACTTTAATCAATTTCAAATAATTCAGCTGGATTAATTTTGAATTGCAGCATTTTAGCAGTTTCTCTTCCGTTATCTCCGCCTTTTCTCTGCATGGTAATTCTCCCGATTTTGAAATTACCTTGTTTTGTTATTTCAATGGATTCATTTCCAAAATGGTTTAAACAAAAGTTCATAGGTTTTAAAATCCATCTCGAATTTTCTTTTACTTTTTGGGCAACCAACATCCATTCTGCCGAAAATTGTCCACGCCCTTTTAAAATATCAGAAACAATCAATGATTTATTTTTATTCAACCAATTTAAGATGTTATTTTGTTCGGTTTCTGTAAACTCGTTAACAAACATTCTTCTGGTATCTTTTGGATTGGGAATATTTGGCTCAATTTCTCCTGTATATTTTTTCAACAAATGCTCAATATCGGGTGGAATACCCCACATCTCAACATACTTATTTACCCATCTTTTATCAATTTGATTAAAGCCTTTAGGATTACTGACTAACTTCACTTGTAGGTTTTGACAATCTATTGCGGCTTTCAATTTAATGGTTACTTGAGCTTGGACATCTGTTTTACAGCCATTCAATTTCACAGCTTGGACATATTCGATTTCATTTAGGTCATATTGCATAATGAGTAACCATTTTTGAGCATCTTCATCTGATTTCCAATTGTTGAATTTATTTACAACATCGTCTTCGTTCAAAAATCCATTTTTGGCAGTTTGCGAACCTAAAAGTTGTTTTTTATGCATAATTTAGCTGAGTGTTTCTTTTAGTATCTGTGTTATTTCGATTTAATTTGGAAATCATTTCCTTTATTATGTATTGTAAAACATTGATAGATACGCTATTTCCAAATTGTTTATACGCTTGCGTGATTGAATCATCAATGATGAAATTTTCAGGAAATCCCTGAATCCTTGCACATTCTCTTGGTGATAGTTTTCTTATTTTTCCATCAATTAAATACATTCCTGTTTTTGCACCAACTCCACCACCATAAGCAGAAAGAGTTATTGCATGACCTAATGGATGATAGATTCGTTCTCCTTGTCCTCCTTTATTTACTTTTCCAATTTGAATTGGTTTGTTTAATAAATCAAAATCAGAAAATAGTGAATTAGAAACCGTATAATCTTTATAAATTTCAATATCGTTTCTTTTTATGATTTTAGCATTTTGAGGTTTGTCTTCTAAAATTTGTTCCAAACAAATGGGTATGTTCATAGGTTTAGGAAACTGAAAATCAATAATATTTAAAGTAGTATGAAAGGCAACAATATAAAGTCGCTCTCTATTTTGAGGCAATCCGAAATGGCTTGAATTAAGAACTTCGTAAAAAACAGAATAATTCAATTCTTTCAGCGTTTTTATAATCGTTTTCAATGTATTTCCACTGTCGTGTTTTAGTAGATTTTTCACATTTTCTAAAAACAAAATTTTAGGCTGATGTTGTTGTACGATACGGGCAATATCAAAGAATAAAGTCCCTCTTGTATCTTCAAATCCTTTTTGTTTTCCTGAAATTGAAAATGCTTGACAAGGAAAACCTCCGCATATAATATCGTGTACCGGAATATCTTCTACTTCTATTTTAGTAATATCTCCGTAAGGTTTTATTCCGAAATTTTTTTGATAGGTATTAGCCGCATATTTGTCCCATTCGGAAGCAAAAACACATTCGGCACCATAAGATGATAACGCCAAATGAAAACCACCTATTCCTGCGAAAAGGTCTATAAATTTATAATTTTCAAGTAATGTTTTATCAGCATTTATCATTCATCAAAGATACCAATTTGAATTTATAATATTCCTACTATTTTCTCTATTGAAAACGGCATACAACTCAACTTTATTTATTTGTATTTCCGATAATAACTCCACTCACATTCCACGAGCTGAAACTACTACCTTCATTTTCTCCTTGTGGAATGGTAACTTTTATAGTATGTTTTCCAGCTTTCAGGTTGCCTAATGGGATATAGTTGGGATTGGTAACAGTTCCCGGACACCAATTACTACGGCTAAGATCGGAAGAAGACAGTCCATTGTCGAAATTCCCCGATGCAGGGTTATACAATCGATAACTTCCACAATCTGTTCTCCAAGGCACAAAGGATTGCACCAATCGGTTGTCTAGAAATATGGTATTGGCTTTCGGAACAAATTCGTCCCCATTTCCCCAACCTCCATGTCCTGTTGTAATATAGCGAAGAGTTGCATTTTTCACTTCCTCTTTCATTTTAAATATTACTTCTATTCTTTTTTCTGAATTTTACTGTGT
>JAFDZJ010000148.1 GCA_018266965.1 Bacteroidota bacterium | reverse complement strand
CAGCAGTTTCAGCTCGACGAATAAAGCCAGGCTTTTATTTCTTAACTTCAACAACAAAACAAAACCTGGCAGCAGTACCTGGCAGGACATTATAAAGTTCCCGCCTGCAGCAATACCTGATCGTTATATGAAAGCGCTCCGAAGGAAATTTAAGTTATAAATTCAAAATTTCTCTTTCTTTTCTTTCTAAAATTATGGAGAAAAACTAATCAAAAAATAGATTCTGTTCTACTCTATTTTTATATCGATTATTTTATAAAACTTTAAAAAAAAACGTAAGTTAAACCAACAAAAAAAAGCGTTTTTAATTCAATTTGTAAATTCCAGTTTCAAACCTTTCAAAAAACTATTAGAAATTTTTGAGATTCATTTCAAACAAAAAGTTCTATCAATTGAAAGGTCCTTAATAATTTTCTGCTTAATTTTTTATCACTGGAAAACATTAAAATTCTAATGAAAACGAGTTAAACGATTAACTATTTCAGATAAATCACGAAAAATAACTGTAAAATTATTCAACGAAAATTTTAGAAAAATACGTGACAATTTGAAAAGAAATCCTGCTGCATATTTACAAATAAACTGTGTCGCGCCTTCATATAACCTCGGTTTTGCAAAATGCGGAAAAACGGGATAGTTGAACTTTTTTTCAAAATAATCCGCAAAATCCATTTTGTTTTAGACAATTTTTGTAAATTAGTCAAAACAAAAGTGGTTTTGCTACGATTTGTAAAAGTTGAAGATTTCAGCTTCGATTTTCCGCACTTCGCAAAGCCGCCGGACGTTGCCTGCTATACGTTGACAATCCCTAAAGGTCAGAACAGACCAGACCATCACCTCTAAAAAAGACAGAAATTTTGACTTTTTTAGTGTCATCTTTTACCTACCACTCCGACAAATTTTCAATTTTTTAGACGCCAGATTGCAATGGCACTAGGGTTGATTTTCCGATTTTAAAATCAATTTATTAACCAATTAAAAAGGAGGTAATTATGAAACTCGTAAAAAGAAATGGAAATCTATTGAATCCATTACCAATGCTTTTTGATGACTTCTTTAACCGGGATTTGTTCAATTGGGAAACGTCAAACTTCTCTGACACTAACACTACTATCCCTGCGGTTAATATTAAGGAAACCGCAGAGAATTACGAAGTGGAAGTTGCTGCACCTGGAATGACCAAAAAAGACTTCAAAGTAGAACTGGATGGAAATTCCCTCACCATCAGTTCCGAGAGAACCAATCAAAAAGAGGAAAGCGAAGGTGAACGTTATGCCTGTAAGGAATTCAGTTATCAATCTTTCCAAAGAACTTTCACCTTGCAAAAAGATGTAGTAGATATTGATAAAATTCAGGCGAAGTATGAAAACGGGTTACTACATCTGCTCATTCCAAAAAAAGAAGAAGCAAAACAAAAGCCACCAAGACTTATCCAAATTTCTTAATCAACCGCTTCTTCAATTCAAAAGTTGTCTTTTGTTGAAAGGCAACTTTTGTTCTTTAAAATACAAATTCAGGAAATGCAACCGGCATTCAGCTTCAATTTGTTGCTACAGAGCATTGTAATAATGCTGCTTAGTATTTTATTAATTGGTTTGCTTTTAAAAAAACTAAACCAGCCATATTTTGTAGCCTACATTCTTGCAGGAATATTATTAGGTCCTTACTCAATAAAGGTGTTTGCTAATTCAGATACAATTGCCGTAATTGGCGAATTAGGCCTGCTTATTCAAATGTTTTTTATAGGTACAAAAATGGAAACTCAAGCACTGGCAAAAAATATTAAAAAACCAGTGGCAGGTGTTGTTGCACAATTGGTTTTGAGCTTTATTTTTATTTTGGCGTTAGGATTGTATCAACAATGGAGATGGAAAGAAATATTATTATTTTCATTCATTATCAGCCTTAGCAGTTCTGCTATTATTCTTGAGTACCTTGAAAAAAATAATGAAATTAAAACTCCGTTAGGAACACTAACTTCCGGTATATTAGTGTTGCAGGATTTTTTATTAGTTCCAATGCTGCTAACAATAAATTTTATCGGACAAAAAACTTTAACCTTTAATCAAATCCTTCCACTTGCAATTTCTTACTTAGTAATTACGCTGTTTTTAGGTGTTACATTTACTAACAAAACCATCAATTTTCATTTCCCCAATAAATTAAAAGATGACCACGAAGCACAGGTTTTTGTGGGGCTTTTATTATGCTTTGGTTTTGGCTGGTTAACGCAAATGCTGCATTTGTCTGCTGCAATTGGTGCTTTAATTGGAGGCATCATAATTGCCAAATCAAACTCAACACAATGGCTGGAGACTAAATTAATTCCTTTCAGAGTTTTCTTTTTGTCCTTATTTTTCCTGTCAATCGGGCTACAAATAAATGTGAGTTTTTTAATTCATCATTTAGACTTGATATTTTTAATAGTAGCAATAATACTTCTGGTTAATAGTGCAATTAATGCCCTCGTATTTCGGCTTTTAAAAGTAAGCGGGCGTGACAGCATTTATGCCGGTGCGTTGCTGTCTCAAATCGGGGAATTTAGCCTTGTATTATGTATTGTAGCTAAAACACAAAACTTAGTAAACGACTTTTGGTATCAGCTTACTTTAACCGTTATTGCTGCTACAATGCTAATGACAGCTATCTGGATTAACATTATCCGAACATTTATTTACAAACAAGCAAGCCACCTAAGAAACACAGGCAAATATATTTACAGGAATATCAAAAAAATAAATAAAGTAGCTAATTAAATATTAGCGGTCAAGCCATTTCAACTAAGTTAAATAACATTGCATGGAAACACAATTTTATATAACGATAACTTTAAAGACACATAAAGGGCTTGAAAGCTTTGCAAAATTTTATATAGGGAACAATCGCCAACTTGCTTTTAATATATTCAGGCAGCTGAAAGGTTCACAGAATGTTAGCGAAAAGAATATTCTTTATTTTGACTTTTTAGAAACTGAAAAAGGATTACCAATAAATCTTGATTTTATTACTTGCACTTTAAATCAATTGGCTGATAATTGCCGTATCATTACAAAGGAGTTATTCATATCAGAGAACCTTGAAGACTCCTGACATAAAAATATGGCTTACTAGCCCAATATTCTGAATATCTGATAATGTACAGCAGGCAACATGGGTATTGCCAAAATGCAGGCAGACGGAAGCTGTGTTTCAACTTTTTGTTTTTCAATTTCGCTTCATATCGGGCAGGGCGTTAATAATTTAGTTATGTGCAAATCATCCACTTTTATTTATAAATTAGCTGCAGTTAGCCGGGCTGACAGAAGTCTAATTCCTGCACTTCGGCAATACCTTTTCGTTGTGTGTAATGGCTGACAATCCTCGTAAAATTTAAGGCTGTCGACTGAGAACAATTTATTTTGAAATGCTTTCTAATTGCTCAAACCTTTTCTAAACAGACAAGAATTATTTTTTCACATTTGAAAAACGACAAAATTTTATTTGAAAAACTTCTTGTGGTTTTAATCATGTTGCAGCAATAATTCTGGCGACATTTGCTAATGAAAAATTTCAAAT
>JAFDZJ010000147.1 GCA_018266965.1 Bacteroidota bacterium | reverse complement strand
TCCGGCATAATGCTGCCCGAAGAACATTGGGACGGAGGCAAAAACCGCATCAAAGGCAAGCATACAAATAGTGCAAGGCTCAATTCATTTCTCACTAACAAATTTGCGGAGCTTCAAGACCAAGTTTTTGAACACGAAACTATTGCCAAGTCAACCACTACCCGCCAGCTCAAAGAAAAAATCTATGGCAAGAAGCCCGAAGATTTTTTTGCCTTTGCTGATGAAGTCGTTGAAACTTACAAAGAGCAAGGTAGAATTAGTACCCATATCACACACAGTTCAACTATCAAAGCTTTGAAAGAGTACGTTGGTAATGGCAGCTTAATGTTTCAGGATATAACACCGGATTTTTTGGCTAAATATGAAAAGCACTTGCAAATAAAGCAAGGGTTAAAAACTAACACCATTCACAAGCATTTAAAGTTTCTGCGTAAACTTTTTAATGATGCATTAAGGGGCGAAAAAATAGAATACCAGCACAATCCATTTACCAAGTACAAGCTAAAGCTTGAAAAAACAAGCCGTTCCTTTTTAAGCGATGAGGAATTAAAGGCCATTGAAGATGTGCAAACAGTTCCAGGTGAAAGAATGGACTTGCATAAAAAGATGTTCATTTTCGCAGCCTATACAGGCGGGCTTCGCATTTCTGATGTTTTGAAATTGAAATGGCAAAACTTTGATGGCTCACATATTCATATTGCTATTCACAAAACTAAGTCGCAGTTATCAATAAAGCTGCCTAATAAGGCTATTGAAATAATTAACGAGTTCCACACGAAGAAAACTAAGCAAACAGATTTCATTTTTCCAATGCTTGAAAATGGTATTGATTTAAACAATCCGCAAGTTTCATACACTCAAATTTCCAGTGCAACAGCTTACATAAATAAAAACCTTAAATTGTTGGCAGAGAAAGCAGAAATTGAAAAGCATTTATCTTTTCATATCAGCCGCCACACATGGGCTACCCGTGCATTGCGTAAAGGTATAAGCATTGACAAGGTTTCAAAAATCATGGGTCATGCACAATTGAGAGAAACTCAGATTTATGCAAAAATTGTAAATGCTGAATTAGACAAAGCAATGGAAGTTTTTAACGATTAGTTCCCTTTACACTATGGCAGTAAAACCACTCAACAATTCATTAAAAAAAGACTTTGAAAAGCTTTTTAAGAAAGCAACAGACCGGGCTATAAGTGATTTTCAAAATAAAATAGAACCGAATCTTAAAAATAAAGACCATTACAATAGCCTTAAACTTTTGATTGAGGAAAGTAAACGACTTGATGAACTTATAGACAATCATCCCCATCCTTACTATATAGAAAACCATTCCTCAGAAGATTGGCTATTAACGCAGTTTGCCAGTAGAACAATATTGCTTAATGTGGATGAATCAAAAGAATTATCTGAGGCAGTTTATTTAGGTAAATATAGAGCTTTAATCTCTGATAAGAAATGGCCTATGAAAGAGGAAATACCTGAATATACTTACCAGGACTTCGTTAATGGGAAAGAATGCCAGTACTTCCTTTCTTTTGATAATTATTACAATATTTCAGAAGATGATTATTACAAGATTCGGGACTGGCAATCTGCAAACCTTATCAAAATTGTTGGATATGAATACCGAATGCTAATAGCAAATATTCAGGCTCATTGTAAAAATCTTTCAAACCCATTAGAATTTATTATTGCTGAAAAAGAAAAATTGGAAAATGAACTTGATAAAACCCCCGATAACCCAGCGTTGCTTAAAAAAGCACTTGCCAAACTTTTCATATTCAAAGGAGTTAATTTAAATAAATTCAGCGATGAATTACTTATTCGGAATTTCAAACCTTACAAAAGCGGGGAGATTGACTGGAAATGTATAACCCCTGCTAATATTGAAGCTCCATTAAAAAAATTACAAAGGAAGCCGAAAACTATTTTCAGCAGTGAGGCAACATTATTTTATACGATTAACAAAATAACAGATTGGCTTGATTCTGTCATAAAGGGTAAACCTATTCAGGAGCCAGTTATTGAAACAGACTGGCAAGCCATTCTTGCGAATGCACAAAATAATGCTTTGCTTCAGGTTGAACAGTTAACAACTGAAATAGATGAACATGTTTATCAACCTGATTTATCTAACGAAGAAATAAAAGATTATTTAATTGAGAATCTTGAAACGTACAGAAAAAAATTCAATGCCTTTGAGGAAAAGTATTTCTTTCATATCCTTCGTGACGAGAAAAAACATTTGCTGGAAAGGATGTTTATAACAAACTCCTTTTTAAGTAATGATATGGAAAGGCAAATTCAGGCTGTTATTGAATCAACGATAATATATGAAGTAAGCTGGCATGTAGTTCAAACCTATTGTGCAATATTTGACACTCACAAAATTGACTTCCCGGGAAAAAACGATGGGTATCTTCAAATCATGTCCTTAATGAACCAAATGGTTATTGAAAAAGACCTTTACAATGAGATGAGAGATTCAATGGATGATTTCATGCAGCATTTTCATTCATACTTTCTACCAATTGAAATGCATTTTCAAAATCAAAGAGAAAAATTCACAGAATTATTTGACAAATCGCTTGACCGCTTGCAGGAAAGTTTAGATGAGGCAGACCCTACCAATAAAATTATCTATTTGCAAAGCCGGCTGAAAGAATTAAGGCAAAGTGAAAATAAAATAAAACGCCATAAGCATGAAAGCTGGTTTGACAAACGGGAGTTTAAGTATGCAAAGCTGTTTAAAGAATTTTTACAAATAGAAGCAGATTTTATACGGGAAACTAAGGATATTGATTTACCTCCACTTTTAAAAGCTCCATCACCTTATCTTTTACCTGATAGTCAGCCACAAAACTTTGAATCGTTGGTATCGGAAGATAAAGCAGCTTTCATTATGAAAATGTTGGAAGATTTAAGTATTACCCTAAATGGCAAGTCACAGTTAAGTGAACGAAGAAAAGGAGCTTTGCGTGGAATTGTAGAAGCCTTAAAAGAAAATGATATTTTACCCAATCGCAGTCTTGAAACATTAAACAAACTTGTTGCCGACAAAATAGGCTTAACGCTAAAATCAAAAATTGACTGGTCAAAGACAAGTGATTTATATTTAGCAAAAGGCAAAAAATATATTTCCGAAAACTATAATTGATTCCATTTCTCTCGTTATCAGGTCTTATCCCGCCAACCATGTAAAGCGGCATCCGTTTGCAAATTTTTGCAGTGTTAATAATTCAATAACACTCAAATTTTTCAAAAATGGAAGTAGTAACATTTCAGTCAGAAGTTTACAGGGAATTTACAAACAAACTGGATGCAATCAACACCCGCCTGACAGCTAAGGAAAAAGAGCCTAAAGAAAAGTGGCTGGATAATCAGGAACTAATGTTGATGCTCAAAATCTCTAAACGTACTGCACAGCATTACCGGGACAGTGGCTTAATTTCTTTTAGTCAGGTCGGAAACAAAATTTATTATAAGCTTTCAGATGTAGAGGAATTATTGAAAGCCCATTACAACAAAGCATTCAAAAAGTCATAAGCACTTTTTTGCTTTCTGTTTAACGCTTCAAAATTT
>JAFDZJ010000146.1 GCA_018266965.1 Bacteroidota bacterium | reverse complement strand
CTACTCGTTTTCATTGGGATAAAGATGTTGGCACATCATTACTTGGAATCTATGGGCTTCCAAACAATCCATTCGCTTATAATAATAGTATTAATATTAGGAGTTAGTATTATTGCTTCACTTATATTTCCGGAAAAAAATATAAAAGACAGAAAGCTAAAACCACAAACCGACGAAAAAAAGAATTTCCCAAGACATTAAGTTTCGACAAATAAAAGGTTCATTCCAACTTATATAGAATGAATTTCCACTTATCCACAAAAATCATTTTCTATAAATTTTAGTCTAAATATATTACATAATATAAATATTAAATAGATAGTTATCAACAATAGCCATATAACTAATTGATTTTTAATTAATTATACAAGGTTTACAATTGTCAATTATTGGAAACGAACTAGTTTACATTTGTTTGTAGCATATGTAAATTATATTTTTTACATTTGTAACCAATTGATATTTGTTAATACTATGACTTTAAACGATAGAATTTCAAAAATTATAGAATATTCAAAATTTTCTTTATCTGAATTTGCTGATGAAATTGATGTGCAACGATCTTCTATTTCTCATATAACAGCGGGAAGAAATAAACCTTCATTGGATTTTTTGATTAAGGTAAAGGACAGATTCCCCGATATTGAATGGGATTGGCTTATAAAAAATGAGGGTGCAATGCTGAAATCTGAAAATTCTGAGCCAGAACATGAAAAACAAAATACTACTTCCCTGCCCGATTTATTTTCTTTAATAGATGATGATATTTTTGGAAATACAGAATCCGAAGATACTATCGTCCCACAAAGTCCGTCTAAATTAAAAATTCCTGAACCAATATCAAATATAATTGATACAGCCGATTCTCAACGATTAGCAAATGAAGAAAATTTACAAAAAATACAACTTGCTGATAAACAAGAAAATACAATCAAAAGAATTGTAATATTTTATAACAATGGAAAATTTGAGAGTTTTGAACCTTAGTATTAGTTTTTTTCTTCGGAACTTGTAAAAATAGAAGCAAAAATAGAAGAGAAAAATGACAAGGCAATACTGAAAATAAAAGCCCACCAAAAACCATCGATATGCATACCATCTACAAAATAATCTGCAATCAGTGTAATAATAGTATTAATAACCAGTGAGAAAAATCCGAGTGTAATAATGGTTATTGGGAAACCAATAATTTTGAAAATAGGTTTTACAAAAACATTAAGCACCGAAAGTACAACTGCAAAAATACAGGCTGTTTTGAAATCATCAAACCTAACACCAGATAAAAAATAAGTAAGTCCGAAGGCTACAGCCGCAGTTACCAATAATTTTATTATAAAATTCATGTTTTAGTAGGTATTAATTAAACTTAAATGTATTTTCCGGGAACACTTTGTTGATTTCTATTTTATTGAAAATCATAACAAAATCTCCATCTTTTTTGGGACTACTGCTTTCTATTCTGAAAGGGAAAAATAAATTTCCAACTTTCTTGTAATCAGAATATTGTAGTGTTTCTTCTTTTTTTATTTCTTTTAATAATTTATAATTTTGGGTATCAAAAAAATAAATAGTTTTATTGATATTTTTTGTTAGTTCTATTTTATAACATTCCGTATTTCCAACTTTTTCTTTACCCAATACTTGTGCAGAAAAGCCTTTGTTTTCCCAGTCTATAAAGTCATTGTCAAAATTTTCTGCAACATAATCTTTATAAGTTTCCAATTTGTTGGTGGCAAAATTCATATCGTAGCCTTTTTTCCCATCGTAGCCAGAAGTAGGAACTTCTTTTTTGTCGATAATGATGACTGTCTTGGTAAGGTTGGGTCTTTCTTGAAAAATTTTTATAGGATATTCGTCTTGGACTCCCAAGATAACTTTCCCTTGCAATTGTACGGAATTCAGTAATTTCCAATTGGTTAGTCCACCAGAGAACTCTATATTTTTATTGATAATTTCTTTTGCGGTTTGCCCAAAATTAGTTTGAAATAACAAGAAAGTAAATGCTAATATTATAAGTTTTTTCATGATTATTTTAATAAAACAAGAAATCAAAAATACAGAAATATTTTTTATTTAAGTAAAAAATAAATATCATTTTTTCAATAAATTTGCAACAAAATTATATAATGAAGTATAAATATATTTCGCTGATTTTCTGCATATTATATTGTAATATTTTTTCACAAAAAACAAAAAATGTTCTTTTTTTGGGAAATAGTTATACTGAAGTGAACAATCTACCTAGCCTAATAAAAAATATTGCTAATTCTACAGGAAATGATATTGTGTATGATAGCAATACGCCAGGAGGTTATACACTACAAGGACATGCAGGAAACAATATTTCGCAATCCAAAATCATGCAGGGTAATTGGGATTTTGTTGTTTTGCAGGAACAAAGTCAAATCCCCTCTTTTCCAGACAACTATGTGAATACCAATATGTTTCCCTATGCAAAAAAATTAGATTCGCTTATTAATCATTATAACCCTTGTGCTGAAACTATTTTTTATATGACTTGGGGCAGGAAAAATGGCGACACCTCTAATTGTGCTTCTAACCCAGTTGTTTGTACTTATATCGGTATGGACAATGCCATCAGAAATCGTTATGAAATGATGGCAAACCAAAATCTAGCAATACTATCGCCAGTTGGAGCAGTATGGAGATACATTAGGACAAATTTCCCATCAATAGAATTGTATTCTTCGGACGAAAGCCACCCTTCTTTGGAAGGTTCCTATGCTGCTGCTTGTGCTTTTTATACCGTTATTTTTAGAGAAAACCCTAATCTTATTACCTATAATTCAACTTTGGATCCTGTAGTTGCAGCACAAATAAGAGCAGCTACACAAGTTGTAGTCTATAACCAAATGGCACAATGGAATGTTGGAAAATATGATTTAGATGCACACTTTTCATATAATACAGTTGTCAATTCGCCTATGAAAATTCAATTTACACCTAATTATTCCTTTGATGGTCCTAATTATTTTTGGGATTTTGGCGATGGCCAAACTTCTACTTCAAAAGAACCAATCCATCAATACAACAATACCGGCAATTTTTCTGTGAAATTAACTTTGGAAAAATGTGGAGAAACTCAAAACATCATTCAATCTATTGCAGTTAACAACCTTAATACTCACGAAACTCCCAAAATAAAAACTACCATTTTCCCCAATCCTACTCAAGATTACCTATATATAAAAGGAGGCGAAAACCTTGTGTATTACCAAATTACAGATGCTTCTGGAAGGTTACTGAAAAATGAAAAAATATCACGAAACGAGATTTTTATTGGTAATTTTAGTAAAGGAAAATATCTGTTATTCTTAAAAGATAAAAATCAAAATACCATTATCACTCAACAGATTATAAAGAAGTAATGCTGGACAATATTTAATAACTTGTTAAAATTAAATATAAAATTTAGCTAAAAAACATTTAGCCTTATATATAAACGAATGTTTAATAGTAGCTATTGATATAGTTATTGATACTATTGGGAAATTATGAAGATGAATATAACAATACAGTATTCTTTTTGTAAGATTTCGCATATTTTAAAATAAAAAAGATTGCCCAATTGGACAATCTTTTGTTATAATTAACCTAAAATTTTATGCTTCAGGATTATCATTTTTTGGTTTTGCTTCCGGTTTTGGTGGTCTTGGCAAAAGTACTTTCCTGGAAAGTTTCATTTTTTTACGGTCATCGTAACCCATAAATTTCACTTCCACTTCGTCACCTTCTTTGTAAGGGACTTTGTCCAGTCTTTTCCATTCTATTTCAGAAATATGTAACAAACCTTCAGTACCTTTGGCAATAGCCACAAAAGCACCAAAATCCATCACTTTCACAACTTTTCCTTTATAGACATCGCCTACCACAGGTACAAAAGTAATTTCGTTGATGGCTGCAATGGTTGCATTAATATTTTCTCTACTTACACCGGAAATTTCTATCCTACCAATTTCTCCAATTTCTTCGATAGCGATTACAGTATCAAAATCTTTTTGCATGGCTTGGATAATTTTTCCACCAGGTCCGATAACAGCACCAATAAAATCTTTTGGAATTTCCAAAACTTCCATTTTCGGAGCATGAGGTTTTACATCAGCTCTTGGTTTGTCAATAGTTTTTAGGATTTCGTTTAGGATATGTAATCTTCCTTCTCTTGCTTGGTTAAGGGCGGTTTTCATAATATCCATAGACAGACCTTGGATTTTTATATCCATTTGGCAGGCAGTAATTCCGTCTGCTGTTCCTGTTACCTTGAAATCCATATCTCCTAGGTGATCTTCATCTCCCAAAATATCGGAAAGTACAGTAAATTTACCAGATTTTGGATCAGTAATAAGTCCCATAGCAATTCCGGAAACTGGTTTTTTAATTTGTACACCAGCATCCATTAATGCTAATGTTCCGGCACAAACAGTAGCCATGGAAGATGAGCCATTGGATTCCAAAATATCCGATACCACACGGATAGTATAAGGATTTTCGGCAGGTATCATATTTGCCAAAGCTCTTTGTGCAAGGTTTCCGTGTCCAACCTCTCTTCTGGAAGTACCTCTGAGTGGTCTTGCTTCTCCGGTAGAAAAAGGTGGGAAATTATAATGTAAAAAGAATTTTTCGTCGTAATTGATGGCTACTGTATCTACCATATTAGCGTCTTTTACAGAACCCAATGTAACAGCGGTAAGTGATTGAGTTTCGCCTCTTGTAAAAATTGCAGAACCATGTGCACCAGGCAAATAGTCTATTTCTGACCAAATTGGTCTTATCGTTTGAGGATCTCTACCATCTAGTCTAATTTTGTCTTCCAAAATCATTTGTCTCATGGCTTCTTTTTCCACATCGTGGTAATATACTTTTGCAAATGGTTTTACCACTTCCAATTCTTCTTCGGAATATTGGGACAAAAACTCTTCCAATACTGCTGCAAATTTCTCATGTCTTTCTTCTTTTGCAGAAGGAGTTTTGGCAACAGCATATACTTTATCATAACATTCTTTCCAAACTTTTTCTCGGATTTCTTCGTTATGAGTTTCGTGGCAATATTCTCTTTTTACTAATGAGGTAGCAATCTTAGCAGCTAATCTTTCTTGTGCTTCTACTTGTACTTTTATTTCTTCGTGAGCAAACTGTATAGCTTCAATCATTTCGGCTTCAGAAATTTCTTTCATTTCGCCTTCTACCATTACAATTGAATCTTTGGTAGCTCCTACCATAATATCCAAATCTGCTTTTGCAAGATTTTCCAAACTAGGATTAATGCTCAATTGTCCATCAATTCTTACCACTCTTACTTCGGACATAGGTCCATTGAATGGTATATCTGTAATTGCAATTGCAGCAGAGGCAGCAAGACCAGCAAGAGTTTCTGGCATCACTTCTTTATCATAAGAAATTAGGGAAATCATCACTTGTACTTCTGCATGAAAATCCTCTGGAAATAATGGACGCAATACTCTATCTACCAAACGCATGGTTAGGATTTCTTCATCGGAAGGTCTAGCTTCTCTACGGAAGAAATTTCCAGGAATTTTTCCTCCCGCATAAAATTTTTCTCTATAATCTACGGTTAGTGGTAGAAAATCTACCCCAGGATTTGCCTCTTTGTTGGCTACAACTGTTGCTAATAACATGGTACCACCACATTTTACAACAACAGAACCGTTGGCTTGTTTGGCTAGTTTACCAGTTTCTATGGTAATTTCTCTACCATCTTTAAGCTGGATTTTTTCGATAATCGCTTGTGGAACATTCATAAATTTTGTTCGTCTTTTGGCACTCCGTATTGAGTGCAGTTAATGTATTTAATCTTTTTAAATTTTCGTTGGCAAAGGTAAGGAATTTCTACATATAATATATTGCTAACTTGTTGTTCATTTAGGGAATATTTTACGCAATGACGCAATAAGCTAATTTTTAAAGGCTTAATATTTTTATGACGCAAAGCTATAAACGATGTTAAAATTAAAAATCTTCGATTTTTTTTGCGTCTTATTATTTTATTGGTAATTTTTTTTCAAGCTTGTGTATAACATTCATTTTCAATAGTTTAATTTATAATTACAAATGCACATCAGGTTAAATTTAACAAAACTATACTATTTTTCTGAAAAAATATTTTGCAGAAATTAAAAAAAAATAAAAAAAGCAACTCGGTTGAGAGTTGCTTTAAGTTGTTTGGTTGCGAAAAGATTATTTTCTTAATCCTAATTCAGCAATAATTGCTCTATATCTTGCGATATCTTTTTTCTTAAGGTAATCCAAAAGTGCTTTTCTT
>JAFDZJ010000145.1 GCA_018266965.1 Bacteroidota bacterium | reverse complement strand
CATCTGGAAAATTTTTAAGCTCTTGCTTTTCTCTTGCTAAATCGGCTTTTTCTATATCTGTTTGAGAACTTACAGATACATACTCTCCTGCAGCCATTGATAAGGCACCTGCGACCAATCCTGCAACACTTGCCAAAATTACAGGCTCTCTAGTATTACTAGCGGTAGCAACACCTATTATGATAGAAGCAGTTGATAAAATACCATCATTAGCACCCAAAACAGCTGCTCTTAACCAATTACTTCGTTGTCCGTAATTTTGTTCTTCTCTCATATAAATTAGTTTTTAGCATTTACAAGTATACCTCTTATTTTCGATAATTTCAATTAATTGTTTATCAAAGATTGTAAAATTACCGCTAACGGGCCGCGTATTGGCGATGGGCGGAACTTTTAGCACTGAACTTTAATCGAAGAACAGAAGTTGAATTTTGCACTTCCGTTGATACGAAGCCGTTCAGCCCGCCTATTGCCAATACGATGTTATAGCCAGTTTTCATTTCTTCATTTGATGTGTTTCTAATAAATATATCGCAAGTGTCGAAGCTGCGCCAACGGCTAATTTAGCATGTCTTGGCTGAAGTCCTTTAAATTTTCCGTCTTTGCCGTGTCCGCTACCATATTCATTTCTAATTTCAGAGATTCCTTGAACAACAGAGGATAAACTTCCTAAGATTTGTTTAATAGAAGTTGCTGCTTTGGTTTCATTAGGAATATCGTCTGGTGTGAGTTTTAGCAACTTAGTTGTCTCTTTCATTAATCGAGGTAAGTCCCAATTCTTATCACAAGTCTCGTTTCTTTCATCGAAGATTGATTTGCAGCATGTTTCTATCAGTTCTTTTGCTATCCCAATAGAAACATGAGGAGCATTTTCAATTGAAACTTCCATTAAGTTTATTTGTTGCGTCACATATTCTGCGTTAAGTATTTGCTTTAAGGCATCTCCTTTTTTAGCAATAGTTTCACTGCCGGAAATTTTGAGCCTTCCAATAAATAAAGGCTTACCGGAAATTTTTGATTTCTCGATAATTTCAAAACTATCGTTGTTTAAATTGTCATTAAAAATTTGAAGGAGCTTATTTACTTCTGAGGAGTCAACTCTAACCAAAGGATGAATCATTTCACATAGAAAATTCAAAAAGATTGAGTCATCGCAATGAAGTAAGTTGAACCTGCTGTCTCCATAAATCCAATTGTCTTCCCAGTCGTTTGGATTATTTACTCTATGTTGCCAAATGTCGCCAGCTGCGTTTTTAAATCTGCTGTCAAATGATTCCATTCGGTCTAAGTCAAAAAGTCGGGATAGGAAATCTGTCTCGGTCATGCGTCCTGACCACCAAATTCCTTCTGCTTGAATGAAGTCAAAAATATTTCGCCTTGTGATATTGGTTATTTTGTTTGTCACTATTTTGTGTCGTCTTAAAATTGGCTATAACGGAAAGGGGCTTTGCGAGGTGTGGGCTACTGCAACCGAAAGTGGAGAGGAGAACCGAGAGCTAGCAAAAACTTTTTCCATTTTTTAAAATTACGAAAAAACTAAAAAATGGAAAAGTTTTTTGCGGGTATTTTCTAGAATATTTCTGAGATTTCCTTCAACCCCGCATCTTGCAAAACCTGTGTTATCTGCAGTATTTTATCATATAATTTAAATTTTATACATTTGAAAAAAAATATTAGAATGAATATAAGGAAAATATTAATAGTTTTTACAGCATTATTTCAAAATTTTGTTGTTGCACAAATTAATGAAAATCAGAAAGCGTTTTCCAAAATAACATACCAAATTAGGTATGGTTCAGACACAATAAAAGATGAAAAAGTGGACTGGGCTGACTATGTACTTTTATTTAATGATAAGAATTCAGTTTTTTATAGTGAAGAAGCGTTTAATTTTTATGGTTTTATTGATAAAAAAGCCATTGAAATGAAAAATAGTGGAGGAGTTAATTTGGGAGTTATGCCTAAAGCACCAAGACATAAAACTGCTCTTACAAAAATGGGGGATTTATTGTACGCTTATATGCCAATTGGTAGAAATATTTTTTCTTACAAAGAACCTCCTTTGAAGTGGGAGGTTTTAGGGGAAAATAAAAAAATTAAAAATTATGATTGTATTTTGGCGAAAACAACTACAGATACAGACAATGTTTTTTACGCGTGGTTTACTCCTCAGATTTCTGTGCCAGAAGGTCCATTTAGATTTAAAGGCTTACCAGGACTTGTAATTGAAATTTATAATGAAAGAAAAACGATTAAAATATTTGCAAATGAAATTGAAAAAAGTTCTACTCAAATGGTAAATATTAAATTTCCGAAAGTGGTTGCTTTGGAGGATAGAAAAGACAAATTTTTAAAAGCCAGAGAACAATTTATTCTTAATCCTAATCAACAATATGATGACGCAAATATAAAAATATATGATACCAATACGGGTAAAGAATTAAAGTCAAAATTAAAAACTAATCCTAACTTGACCAGTAAAGATTTGCTAGATTAGTTATTGTATTTTGAAAAAAAATAAAAAAAGTATTTTAATTTATAAATTTTTTATAAATTTGATATACATTAAAATATTAAATATTATGAAAAAACTTTTAATTTTCGGTGCATTCTCACTTTCCAGTCTAATTTTTGCCAAGGACAAAATGCAAAGTGAGAAAAATCACAATGTTACTCTAGAACAAAAAAGTGTAACAATAGAAAAAAATGACAAACTAATGGCAATACTTCTGCAAATGTGGTCTGTTTCATTTACCTCTTCTTGTGGTGGGAATGTTACTGCTGTATTTGAGTCAAATGCACCAAATGGCTCAGCAGAATTCATAAATGATTTGGCCTATGCTGTTAATTATTCAGAGTTAAATCATTGCTATGTTGATGGTGCTGATAGTTTTATGCTATTAAAGTAATCAATTTAACTAATTTAAACCGTCTTAATTGACGGTTTTTTTTTGTTTCTTTATTTTTTGCGACTTTTTAGATAATATTAATATTGATGAAGAATAAAGAGCGTGTTGAAATATAGATATCGATAATCTATGTTTTATATGTAACTATGCGTTTATATTTTTTATTTAAACGCAACTTCTCTCATTGATAGATAGATCGATACATGGAATAATAGATGTGAAATTGTCAGGTTAATAAAATGAATTTCCATTTAACCACAAAAATCATTTTCTATAAATTTTAGTTCTAAATAGATTTCAAAATATAAATATTAAATAGATAGTTATCAACAATAGACATATAACTAATTGATTTTTAGTTAATTACACGTGGTTTACAATTGTCAATTATTGAAAACGAATTAGTTTACATTTGTTTGTAGCATATGTAAATTATATTTTTTACATTTGTAACCAATTG
>JAFDZJ010000144.1 GCA_018266965.1 Bacteroidota bacterium | reverse complement strand
TGAAACGATAAATCATTCCATCAAAAATAGAATATACCATAGGAACGATAATTAGCGTTAGGAATAAAGATGAAACCAAACCTCCGATTACTACCCAAGCCAAACCATTGTTCATTTCGGCACCTGCACCTTTTGCTAGTGCGATAGGAATCATCCCGAAAACCATGGCGATAGTGGTCATCAAAATAGGCCTTAACCTGGCGTGATTGGCTTGTATAAGTGCATTGTGAGTGCTTTCTCCGGCAGCTTTTCTTTGGTTGGCAAAATCCACCAACATAATGGCATTTTTACATACCAAACCTATCAACATAATCATTCCCAAAATGGTAAATACATTGAGTGAATTATGGGTGAGTGCTAAGATTACCAATACCCCGATAATAGAAAGAGGAACAGAAAACAACACCACAAACGGATAGACAAATGAGTCGTACAAAGCAACCATCACTAGATAAACCAAAATAATAGCCGCTAATAATGCAATTCCCAAAGTACCAAATCCTTCGGATTGGTTTTCCTGATCTCCGGACCAAAGATAATTAACTCCTGTTGGTTTTTTCAGTTTCGAGAATTTGGCTTCCCATTCTTTGGCAACGGTTCCGGTAGGCACACCAACAGTTTGAGCATTGATAGTAATAGAAGGAGATTTGTCCCTTCTTTCCAAGAAACTAGGTCCGGAAGTTTCGGTTACGGTAGCAAATTGGTCTAGTTTTATTTGATGACCACTGCTATTGGTAAAATTAATATTTTTAACATCATCAATTGTTGATCTTCCCAATTGGTTGAAACGGATATTGATGTCGTATTCATAATCTCCGGCACGGTATTTACCATCGGTATTTCCACTAAAAGCGGTTTGCATGGTAACACCTACAGTTTGTAAATTCAAGCCAAGAGCCGACATTTTATCTCTATCGATGGCTACATTTATTTCCGGATTTCCACCTTCGGAAGACAGTCGGATTTCATTAGCACCATTGATGGTTTTCAGTTCTGCCATCGCTTGGTGTGCAAACTCGTTAATGGATTTCAGATCCGGTCCCGTTACTACCAAAGCTAGTGGAGCTCTTTCTGCACCCATCAATCCAACGGGTACGGTTTTTATTTTGGCTCCTACCAAAACTTTTGTAAGTTCTTGTTTTATCTGTGCAGCGTAAACATAGGAGTTTTCCGCTCTTTTGGATTTGTCCACCAATATTACATCAATCTCGGATTTGTAGGCTGTGGAATTAGTAGCACCCATACCATCGGATTGTTGTCCAACAGTGGTAATCAATTTTACAATTTCAGGTTTGTTTGCTAAGAAAGCTTCTGCTTTTCTGGTCATTTGGTTAGTAGCTTCCACAGATGCGTCTTTTGGCATTTCTATTTGTACCAAAAATTCGCCTTTATCAATTTTAGCAAAAAACTCTCCACCTATAAATTTAGTTAAACCAAAAGAAAGCAAGAAAAGTACGGTAACTCCGGCGATAGTCCCAATTTTTGTCCATTTATTTTTCAGACACCACTCCAACATTCCGGTAATCCAATGGGTAAATTTGTCCAATTGTTTTTCGAAACCTAGGATAAATCTTTCTCCTGCATTTTTCCCGGTAAGATGAGTCAGTTTTCCAAATCTTGAAGACAACCAAGGAACGATGGTAAATGAAGCTAACAATGATAACAAAGTAGCGATAACCACCGTAACACAAAATTGTGAAATAATATTGGAAACCAAACCTGTACTCATAGCAATAGGAAGGAAAACAACCACGATAACCAAAGTAATTGCGGTAACGGTAAAACCAATTTCGGCAGCACCATCATAGGAAGCACGGATTCGGCTTTTCCCCATTTCCATGTGTCGGTAGATATTTTCCAAAACCACAATAGCATCATCAACCAAAATACCTACCACCAAGGATAAACCAAGCAAACTCATTAAGTTAAGAGTATAACCCATCAAAGCCATTCCGATAAAAGTAGCAATTAACGATGCAGGAATAGAAACCATTACGATAAATGCGTTTCTCATACTATGCAAAAACAAAAGCATAACGGCAGCTACCAAAAATACAGCGATGAATAAATCGTGGGTAACATTGTTGGCAGCGTTCAGGGTAAAGGTAGAGGTATCATTAACCACGGTAAGTTTCAAATTATCTTTGGCATAATCTTTCTCAATGTTTTTCATTGCCTTTTGGATAAGTTCGCTCACTTCCACAGCATTGGCATCGGATTGTTTGATGACTTGTAACAAAATAGCGGGTTTCATATCTATCCTAGCTACTTTGTCCACATCTTTTTGGGAATCTTCTACAAAGGCAACATCACTTAACCTTACTTGTACTCCGTTTTTATCACTCACGATAAGGTTGGAAAGTTCGGACAAGGATTTGTATTTTCCTGATAAACGGATAATGGTAGAACTCTCCCTATTTTTAACACTTCCTGTTGGGAAATCCAAATTGGAGGAAAGAATTGCTTGTTGCACTTGACCGATGGAAAGTCCAAAGGCTTGTAATTTGTCTTTGTCTAAATTTACCTTGATTTGTCTTTCTTGTCCACCAATCAAATTTACTTGTGCAACTCCTTTAACCCTAGAAAGTATGGGTTGAATTTTTTTGTCCAAAAGGTCATAAAACTCTGTTGAATTCATGTTTGATGTAGCTCCGGCAGTGATGATAGGCATATCGCTCAAGGAGAATTTCTGCAAGGAAGGCGTTTTCACATCTTCCGGTAATTTGGACATGATGGCGTTTATTTTTCTTTGGGCATCATTGAGAGCTAAATCGGTATTGGCACCGGCATTTAGTGTTACCATCACTACCGAAAGGCTTTCGTAGGATTTGGACTCAATTTTTTTTACATTTTCCAAAGAAGAAACGGCATCTTCAATTTTTTTAGTTACCGAAGTTTCCACCTCCGTAGGCGAAGCTCCGGGATAAACGGTAGAAATGGTAACAACATTTACCTCGAATTTCGGGATAAGTTCGTAGCCCATCGAGCTGTAACCCAATATACCACCAAGGGTAAGTATCGTGAAAAGTACGATAATAAGCGTGGGTCTTTTTATGGATATTTCTGCTAATTTCATTTATTTATTTTTTTTTAGAAGTTAGAGGTTAGAGGTTAGAAGTTAGAAGTTAGATTTTGGATTTTGAATTTTGAATTTTGGATTTTGAAGAAAGAGAAAAGACTAATATTGGTTTCTATATTCTAATCTCGTCTAATGCCGAAACAAGTTATCTAGCTTCTAGTTTCTAATCTCTAATTTCTAGTTTCTAACATCTATTTAGTAATCGTAACTTTCGTACCGTTGGCTAGGTTTATTTGTCCACTGGTAACAACTTTGTCTCCTTTGTTGAGTCCGGAAATAATTTCAATTT
>JAFDZJ010000143.1 GCA_018266965.1 Bacteroidota bacterium | reverse complement strand
CAAAGAACATAATACAGGAGAAAGTGTAAGTGCATTGATTGCGGAAATCAAAATGGCAACAATAAGAGTAACTCCAAATTGTTGATAAAAAACACCTGTCGGACCTTTGATAAATGTAACCGGAATAAAAACTGCTGCCATTACCAATGTTATGGAAATAATAGCCCCAGTAATCTCGCTCATAGCATCAACGGTTGCTTTTTTGGCATCGGAAATACCTTGTTCCATTTTGGCGTGTACTGCTTCTACTACCACAATTGCATCATCTACCACAATACCTATTGCTAGTACCAAAGCAAAAAGCGTAAGCAAATTAAGAGAATATCCAAATAAATTTAAAAAGAAAAAAGATCCTACAATAGAAACTGGTACTGCTATTGCCGGAATAAGCGTAGAACGAAAATCTTGAAGAAAGATATAAACAACAATGAATACCAAGATGAAAGCTTCCAGTAGCGTATGCTTTACCTTGTCCATAGAAGCAGTCAGAAATTCGTTGGTATCATAGTTTACGATATATTTTATCCCTTGTGGAAAATCTTTTTTAGATTTCTCGAGATAGGCATGTATATTATTAATAATCTGTTGGGCATTGGAACCAGGTGTTTGGAAAATACCCATACTCACAGCTGGGAAATCGCCACTTTCTGCAAGTCCAGTATGAGATTGTGCGTTTAATTCTACTTTTGCAACATCTTTCAACATAAGATTTTGACCATTTCCAAGAGCTTTTATTACGATATTATCATATTGTTCTTTCTCGTTGAATTTTCCTACATACTTTATAATATACTCAAAAGAGGTTGCCTCATTTTGTCCCAAAGAACCAGCAGCTGCTTCCCGAGATTGAGCATTGATAGCATTGGTAACATCGGTAGGTTCCAGACCATAAGCAGCCATTTTTGCAGGATCCAACCATATTCTCATGGCATAAGATTTTCCTCCCATCACATTGGCATCGCCAACACCAGAAATTCTTTTTATTCCCGGAACCACATTGATGTTCATATAATTTTGAATAAAAACATCGTCCAAATTTTTATTTTCAGAATAAAAAGAAAGATACATCAAAGCGGAAGTCTGTTGTTTTTGGGTAACAACACCCGAACGAGTTACTTCACTTGGTAATAGAGGAGTTGCTCTGGACACCCTATTTTGCACATTAACCGCTGCAATATCTGGATCAACACCTTGTTTGAAAAAAATTTGAATTTGTGCCGAACCATCATTTCCTGCGGAAGAGGTAATATAATCCATGCCTTCTACCCCATTTATTTGTTCTTCCAAAGGGACAATTACTGCTTTCATAACCGTTTCTGCGTTGGCACCAGTATAATTAGCAGAAACATTTACCGTTGGCGGTGCAATATCTGGATATTGAGTTACAGGTAAAGAAATAAATCCTAAAACTCCTAGTATTACTATGAGAATGGAAATAACTGTGGACAGAACGGGTCTGTTGATAAAATTTTTAATCATTAGAAAACTGGTTTTATCGATTGTACCAAACTATCAAAATTTATTGGTTTAGGAATAATCTGTGTATCAGGCTTCAAAGCAGAAATTCCCGTTGCTACAATTTTGTCGCCTTTTACAATTCCAGATGTAACTATTACCATATTATCTACCCTATCTTTTACAGTAATCATTTCATTTTTCACTTTATTATCCGCACCTACTTTGTAGGCATATACAATCCCTTGTTGTTCGTAAGTAGCACTTTCTGGGATTACTACAACTTGGTCATAGTGTATAGGTAATTTTATAGTACCACTATTACCATTACTCAATAATTTTTGTGGATTTCCAAAACCTGCTCGAAATTGGATAGTACCGGTAGAAGCATCTATTTGTCCAGAAACCGTTTCTATTTTGCCTTTTCCATCGTACAAACTACCATTGGCTAATTCTAAATTTACTAACGGTAGGTTTTTAATTTTTTCAGGAACAGTTGAGCCTTTCATTGTTTCTAAAAAATTGAGATAATCTTTTTCGTTGAGTGAGAAATAAGCATAGACACTCGAAGTATTGGAGATTGTAGTAAGAGGAATTTGATCAGAAGGTCCAACCAAACTTCCAACTTTCAGTGGGAGTTTTCCAACAACACCGGAAATTGGTGCCCGAATAATAGAATAATCTACATTTGCTTTTATCCCTTTGTAGCTTGCAATTGCTTGTTGATAGGCAGCTTTGGATTGTGCAAGTTGTGCTTGTGCTTTGGACATATTTGCTTGTGCTGTTTGCAATTGTATAGGACTAATAATATTTTTCTGTACCAAAGGTTTCAATTTGTCCACCTCTACTTGTGCAGCTTGTACAGCAGCTTGTGCAGCTGAGATATTGGCTTGTGCAGCTGAAACACCGGACTTGGCGGCATCTGCATTTTCACTCAACACATTGGTTTCTAACCGAAAAAGAGGTTGTCCTTGTTGCACTATTTGTCCTTCATCTACCAATACTTTTGTAATGTATCCTTGTATCTTGGGTCTTACATCGTTATTTACAATTCCTTGTATTGTTGCAGGATAATCGATATATCCTGTTAAATCTTTCACTTCTGCTGTTACCACTTGGAAAGGTTTGGGGCCATCTTGTGGTTTTGTATCTTCTTTTTTGCAAGACAAAACTACGATGTTGAGCAATGCAAAAAGTATTAATTTATTTTTCATTTATTTTAAATATTATTTGGGATAATTGTTCTTTGTTAAAGTTTTTCTAATGTCTGTTCTATATTGCTAATATTCCCGAAGAGTAATGTTCTATATATTTCGAATGTACTCTCCGGGTTCAACTCTATATTTTTAATTTTTTTTAGTTCATCAAGAATTGTCAACTCTTCATTCATCATATTAATAATTTTTTCAAAACGAATTTTTATATATTCATCATTAAAAACAAAAAATCTTTTTCTTTGGTCGATTTTGGTAATATCTTTTATCAATTTGGTATGAAGTAAAAGATTAATATTAGTAGAAACAGAACTTTTACTGGCGGAAAATAATTGGACTAATTCATCAAACGAAACACCTTGTTTTTCGAAATCAAAAATCAAACAGGCATAAATTTTTGCAGCCAAAGGAGGCAGACCAAATAAATCTCCATAGAATTTGGCTAATCGCTGGAGTAGATTACAATCAATATCAAATGCTAATTTCATTTCTAATAATAAAATGCAAATTTACAAAAAAATAATTAGTTCTGAACAAACCGAACCAATTATTTCAACACTTTTTCAAAAGCCAATCTCTCCCCTCCTCTGAAATAGACTTTTCCACAATATTGATAATCTAATTGCTCCAAAATATGCAACATTGGAAAATTATCAAAATTGGTATCTACTTTTATACTGTATATTTCTTGAGATTTAGCCAATGTTTCTATTTCTAAAAATATTTTTTTTACCCACCCTTTTCCTAAATAACTTTCTCTAACTGCAACCCTATGTATCACCAGAAAAGATTGGTTGCTAATCCATTTTCCAATAATTTCTTTATATGCAGGTTCATCATCTACTAATATGGTAGCATATACTACAATTTCATTGTTTATTTTCAGACAATAGCCTACCTGTCTTTCAATATCATTTTCTATTGTATGTAGATTTGGATAACCATCTTGCCATTGTTGGCTT
>JAFDZJ010000142.1 GCA_018266965.1 Bacteroidota bacterium | reverse complement strand
TTATTATCCTTTACTTCTTCTTTTATCGTATTGAAAATATCGGCATCGTATTTTACATATTGTGCATCTACACCATAACTGTATTTCCAACCGTTTTTAAATTTATTCATATCAAAACGAAGTTTGTTTTCCGTTTCGTGACTTCCCAAACTGAATAATTTATTTCCACTTTTTGAAGCATTGTTTTCATAGCGATCAGCACCATTAAAAAACATATTTCTGCTTAAAGCAATGGTAAAAAAGCCATTATTCACCAATCGTTTCAAGGTTGCTCCAACGGTATAATTCCATTGCTTGATTAACGGATTTGCCCGATTGATATATTCCGTATTGGCATCACTCTTTTTCGGAACGGCTAATTTAAAATTGTCTATTGCTCCAATTCCTATAAAAGTCAATTCAGTTTTGTTATTGATTTTGTGGTTTACTTTGTATTGAAAATCATAGTAGTCAGGGCGAATGGGTAAATCTAATAATTTGAATAAAAATTGCAGATACGAACGCCTTGCCGAAGCCATAAAAGTGGTTTTCTTTCCCAATGGACCTTCTAACATAGCGGCAAATTCTGTTCCCGATAAGCGGAAGTTTCCACTCAATTTGTCAGGATTGCCGTTTCGTTGTTTAATAACAATCGTAGAAGCTAAAGCGTTGTCATACTTCGCATTAAAAGCCGATGAAGTGAGTTGCACATCTTGTATAAATGACACATTTAAAATTCCGGTTGCTCCGCCACTTGCACCTTGTGTTTGAAAATGGTTTAACACGGGAATTTCGATGCCGTCCAAATAATAAACATTCTCACTCGGGCCGCCACCACGCACAATAATATCATTTCGGTTAGGTGTTGTTCCTCCTGCTACTCCTGGCAATGCCTGAATAACTTTTGAAACATCAAAGTTTCCACCAGGGTTGGGTTTTATTTCTTCGGCTGTTAATTTTTGGGTAGCCAAAGGTGTTATCATATCCGTAGCCCTAACCGATTTTCCGGCATTGATGACCACTTCTTGTAATTCTTGATTTTTCTCGTCCAATTCTATCTGTAAAATTTGGGCATTTCCAGAAGTCAAATTAATGTTGTAAAGCGTGAAAGGGGTGTAACCAATATAGGAAGTTTCTAGATTATATTTTCCAACCGGAAGTTGAACCGAAAAAACTCCATTTTCATCGGATAGTGTATTTAGAGTATCTTTTCCTGAGAATTTAAGAACTACCCCAATTAATATTTCTTGTGTGTTTTTGTCTTTTACTACACCGTTGATAGTACCCGTTGTTTGGGCAAAAATGCCGTTTCCAGTCAAAAGGAAAACCAACCCTAAAAGTATTTTCTTCATATAACCAACCAGTTAATTAGTGCAAAAGTAAACTAATATTTTAAACAAAAGTCTATTATTATACTTTATTTAAAAACATATAGTATATTTGTATTCTAAAATCAGTTAAAATGAATTATGGTTTAATTAAAGATGTACTCGATTTAGTTCAGGAATTTGAGATTGAAACCAACAATAACAACCATTTTGAAACATCTATTGAAGGGTTTAAAAATTGGATTTCGACAAACAATAACACTGTCGTTAATGAACCGGATTGGGAAGGGAAAGAAAACGGTAGAAGTGCTGAAAGTGTAATTAATACATTGATAGTTCACATGAATAGGTATGCAAAAAGCTATTCCAAATCGGCAATTGTTGGGTCGGATTTCTCTACGCAAGAAGATTTTATTTATCTGATAAATCTAAAAGCATTTGGCGAAATGTCAAAAATGGATTTAATCAAAAAAAATGTACATGAAAAACCGGTTGGAATGCAGATTATTAATCGTTTAATCAATCAAGGTTGGATTGAACAGCGGAATTCTAAAATTGACAAACGAAGTAAAGTGATTTCAATTTCCGAAACCGGACTTCAAGAATTGGAAAACCTTATGGATAAAATACGACAAGCTACTTCTATAGTTACCGGAAATTTATCGCAAAATGAAAAAATGGAATTAATCCGATTGTTACATAAACTCGATGATTTTCATCAACCAATTTATGATAGAAATATTGAAACGGAGGATTTACTAAGAGAAGCGTTAACTTTTAAAATAGAAAAAAATGAAAAATAGAAAAATATTAGGAACCGCTTTTATAGCTTGTGGAATTTTACTTTTAAATTCTTGTGCATCAATACCCAAGAATGCAAAACCAGTAGAAAATTTTGATGTCAATCGATATTTAGGCACTTGGTACGAAATTGCACGCTTTGATTTCCGTTTTGAAAAAGATTTAAACAATACTTCCGCACAGTATAAATTAGATAAAAAAGGAAATGTAATTGTGTTGAACAGCGGTTACAATTTCGTAAAAAAGAAATGGACGAAAGCCGATGGATTGGCAAAATTTAGAGGAGATAAAAATGTAGCTGCTTTAAAAGTGAGCTTTTTCGGCCCTTTTTATTCGGGTTACAATGTGGTGGCTTTGGACGAAAATTATCAATATGCTTTGATTGCCGGAAAGGATTTGGATTATCTATGGATTTTATCCCGTACAAAAACCATTCCCGAAGACGTAAAAACAAAATATTTAAAAATAGCTGAAGAAATTGGTTACGATACTTCCAAATTGATTTGGGTTAAACACGATAAAACAGATAGTCCGTATTTAAATGAAAACTAAAATTTCCATATTCTGGTTTCGCAGAGATTTGCGGTTGAAAGATAATGTTGGTTTGTGTCATGCTTTGTCTTCTAAATTTCCAGTGCTGCCTATTTTTATTTTTGATAAATCTATTTTAGATCCTTTAGAAAATAAAAGTGATAGACGAGTAGATTATATACATCAGGCACTTTCAGAAATCAATTTAGCTTTAAAAAATCATCATTCAAAGCTGACCTCATTTTATGGAAATCCTTTAGAAATTTTTCAACAACTTTCCCAAGAATACGACATTCAAGCTGTGTTTTGCAATCGGGATTATGAACCACAAGCCATTGAAAGAGATGCCGAAATTTTTAATTTTTTCAAAACCCAAGATATTCCTTTTAAAGCATTTAAAGACCAAGTGATTTTTGATAAAAATGAGATTGTAAAAAATGACGGAACGCCTTACACGGTTTATACGCCTTATGCAAAAAAATGGAAAGAACAATTGACCGAAAAATATTATCACACTCATAAAGCAGATTTTAATCACTTTTTCAAGCAAGATTTTACGGAAATTTATTCTTTAGAAGAAATTGGATTTAAGAAAACGGATATTCATTTTGAAACGCCAAAATTAGATGCAAAAATCATTGATGAATATGATAAATACAGAGATTTTCCAGCACTTCAAAAAACAACTCAATTAGGAATTGCTCTGCGATTTGGAACGATAAGTATTCGTAAATGTGTGGATTTTGCTTTGCAACACAATCAAACTTGGTTAGGCGAATTGATTTGGCGGGAGTTTTTTATGCAGATTTTATATCATTTTCCAAAGGTGGTCAGTCAATCTTTTAAGGCGAAATACGATTTTATTCAATGGCGAAATGACGAGCAGGAATTTGAGCTGTGGTGTACTGGGAAAACAGGTTATCCGATTGTAGATGCCGGAATGCGACAACTCAACGAAATCGGCTATATGCACAATCGGGTTCGGATGATAGTTGCCAGTTTTTTGTGCAAACATTTGCTGATAGATTGGCGTTGGGGCGAAGCCTATTTTGCTGAAAAACTCAACGATTACGATTTGTCAGCCAATAACGGAAATTGGCAATGGGCAGCAGGTTGTGGTTGCGATGCCGCACCTTATTTCAGGGTCTTTAGTCCAGAACTACAAACCGAAAAATTTGATAAAAATTCGGATTATATCAAAAAATGGGTAGCTGAATTTGGAACTGAAAAATATCCAAAACCGATAGTAGAACATAGTTTTGCAAGAGAACGGGCTTTAAAAGTTTATGGTGAAGCAGTAAAATAAAGACAATGAAAAAAATTCTAATAACTGGCGGAACTGGTTTTGTTGGAAAACAGCTTATTCCTTTTTTAGTTGAGAAAGGGTATTCTATTCATGTTTTAACCCGAAAGCCAAGTGCAAATTCATTGAAAAATATTTGTTTTTTTCAATGGGATATTGAGCGACAATACATCGATAAAAAAGCATTTGAAGGTGTAGAAATTCTTATTAATTTAACAGGTGCAAACATTGGCGAAAAACGATGGACAGAACAACGAAAAAAGGAAATTATTGACAGTCGCATAAAATCCATTGACTTATTGTATCAATATATTTCGGAAAATAAATTCAACATCAACATCTTTATTTCGTCCTCTGCTGTTGGGTTTTATGGTGCGGTAACAACGGATAAAACATTTGTAGAAACTTCTGAAAGCGGTAATGATTTTTTAGCTTCTGTTAGTCAGAAATGGGAAGATGCTACTTTAAAATTTAACGATTTAGGTATTCGTACTGTTATTTTACGCAAAGGAGTTATTCTTGGAAAAGAGGGTGGAATGGTTAAAAAACTAAGCCCATTAGCCAAACTCGGAATAAATGTTTCTTTAGGTTCAGGTAAGCAATATTTGCCGTGGATAGACATTCGCGATTTATTAAGATTGTATGAATTTATTCTTTCTAATGCTCAACTCAACGGAATTTATAATGCTGTTGCAACGGACCAAATTACGATGAATAATTTCTCAAAAGCCTTATTGAAATCTTTCGGAAATAAAAGCTTCTTACCCAATGCACCTGCTTTTGTTATTCGTTTGCTCTTTGGAGAAATGGCGGTGATGCTTTTAGAAGGTTCAAAAGTCAGCAACGAAAAATTAAAAAATACCGGATTTTATTTTGAGTTCGATACTTTAGAAAAGTCTTTGTGTCTGTGAGTTTGTAGCGAAGGGAAAATTTAGCTCTTTTGGTTTTTTGTGATTGGTTTGTGCGTTGGCAAAAACCAAATGTGCTAAATGAGCGTTGGCAAAAAATAAAACAAAAACTTGAATTAATTTCAGAATTTATTTTGGTGGTTCGGTTTTTCTACGCTTGCCTGTAACGTTTCGGGGCTTGGCGTCAGTGGCGGAAATTGAAGCGAAAAGTTTCAATTTAGCGACACGGTAAGCAAAAGCCAATTAATTGAATAAATTTAAGAAAAAAGTCAATATAATTGGCTTTTTGCGGAATAGAAAGCCGAAACTTTAATTTTAGCCTTAACCCGCCATTGCGCCAAACCCTTGTTGTGTGCAGTTTTTTATTCGTATTCAATTTGTCGTTTTGTAGTGAAAATTAGCTTCCCATTCTCATA
>JAFDZJ010000141.1 GCA_018266965.1 Bacteroidota bacterium | reverse complement strand
TGAAAAAGATGAAGCCAAAGATTTAATGAATCTGTTCCAATACTCTGTTCATGATGAACGAAAAAAAAATGTATCAAAACATAAAATCCTAATAAATGGGAATCTCTATTCTTCTAATGCAGATTATAAAAAAAATTTGAAAAAGTATTTAATTTTTTTAAAAGAAATGAAACAAGGGCGGAAAATACCCGTCAAGATTGATGATTCAATAAGAAATCTTCCCCTCGCAACAATGAGAAATGATGGAAACGACTATCTGATTGAACTATTTAATAACGATCAAACTAAAGCAATTGCTTTCTTTTTCAATTGTATTTTTTTTATTAATCCTGAAATTATAGAAAACTTAATTTCTACTAATCAAAATAATTCTAAAGTTATTCGCTACAAAAAAAACACTGAACTATTTTATTCAGAAAATGAAGTATATAGAAAGTTTCGGTTTTCAAAAAATCGTAAAAAAAATATTAAGAAAAAATCAAAAGAAGATAATTTATATATTTTTGAGAATGATAAATATATCAAGGTTATTTTAGATTCAACTGGTAATAATCACATTTCGACCTTAATATCGGAACATACTAAAAAAAGAATTTCATGTACAAATAGTGATTATCAAAATTATATAATTTCACATATTGAAAGTAACCCAAATAATTCATATAAGCATTTTTTAACCAACATTGTTATTGCTCCAAGATTTATTGAACATTACATTGATAAAAATCTAAAGTTAGATAACAAAAGAATTAAGGTTATACTGGCTTATTTAGTTAACAAAATGTATTCATTGAAAGATGATTACTTCGTAAAAAGTGATGAAATTACCGATGAAGAAAAGGAATTTGCTGATAGTTTGATTAAAAATAATAAAATAAAATTTATATAAATATTTTTAGAGTCCCGCAATTTGGGACTCTATTTATTTTACTTTGCTTCATCAATTTAAAACAAATAGAATGAATGCAAAACTTCCTCCCATTTCCTATGTTGTTACGGCAAAATACAACGAAAATTCAGTAGGTTTAAAATCGCTTTTTCGAAAAGCCTACAGTAATGATGTTTTTCTTGACGCAAGAAATAAAGCTTTCGATTTTTATTCGGCAACCATTGAAATGTTGATGGATAATAAAGAAATCTCATTTAATTTGAAGAATCAAAATACATATTTCAGCAAAAAGTCTTTCCATCAGATTATTGAAAAATGTAATAATGTAATGGTAGATTATAAAATTCCAAATGATTTTAACCGTGGTATTCAAATCTATCTGAGAATAAATGAAGACATTAAACTAAAAAATCAGACTTTAAAAAAAGATGACTTGTTTTTAATCGAAAGTTTCAACTTTTTGTCGCCCAACGAAATTCAAGAAATTGTAAAAAACCAAAAATTAGAATTGGAGATTTATCATCGTTTCAAGCAAGATAAAAGCAGAATAATCCGACAATTTATTTTCAATAAGAATGGTTATTTCGATGAGCATTTCTCACTTTTTACGCACCATCAATTTGAAGGAAGTGGTTCCCACAATATTTTTAAAAAAGAAATCGAAAAAGAAATTAAAAAATCTTCAATTAAGGAGTATCAATCTTTATTAAAATCTGAAAACCCTTTAAGAATAGAGTTTTGCAAGCCGAAAGATTTAATGTTTCTCGCTGAAACAGTATCGGCTTTTTTAAGTAGCGATGAGGTTTGTTATATTTCTATGAAGCTTCCCAATCAAAAATATCAATTCGGAAACAATAAAACCATGCAGGGAATATCTATGAATTTTTTGCAGAGAAAATTTGTATTTGACGGGCGTTATATTCGTTTTTATACCTTTTCCAGACGAGGCAAAGTTTACGCTTTTTATAGAATTGATGGTAAAAATTGTAGTGGGACAGTAGGTTTCCCTGTTGATGATGAAAATACAAGCTATGAAACATATGAGCGTACAAGATTTGGAAATGTATTAATTTTGGATTAGACTAAGATAACTTGTACTGGCGACTTGCATGGAAATAACCGATGGAAAAGCTATTCCAACTTTTATGTATTTCGATTTATTGCTTCACTCCAAATTTTTTTTACTTGATTTTTCAAAAATTCAGGTTCAATAATTTTCAACGACCAAGATCTCGACATAATTTCCATAATAAAATCCAAAGTTGGCTTTACGAAAAGTTTCAATTCTACACCATTTTCAATTTCCGATACTTGCTGTGATTTATGAATGGGATTGGATTTCAGATAGTTTCCGTCTCGTGAATCGAATTGTAGTACTATTCTTACAGCTTCTCCATCTGTGAACATACCAACGGAATTTTCGTAAGGTTTTGTAAAGTCGATGTTTACTGAATTAAATTTCTGTTTTGTATTTTCAAAATTAGAAATCCTTTCTAAAGCATAGCTTCTAAAAAATTCAGGTTTAGAAATATCAAACCCTAAAATATACCATTTATTCTTTTTTTCTTTCAAAATATACGGTTTAATTTTCTTTGGGGTGCTTATCTGTTTTTCATAATCGAAATAATCAAAACTGATGATTTGGTTATTTTCACATGCATCTAAAATCTGTTTGAAATAATCAATTCCGGTAGATTCTTTCTCATCAAAAATAATATTTGATATTAAAGAATTCAGTTTTGATTTTCCTATTTTTTGCTCCACAATATTTAAGTTTTGCTCCTTCAATGCAGCGAGTAAAACCAAATTTCGGTTCAATTCTTTGAAGAAATTACTCGTAG
>JAFDZJ010000140.1 GCA_018266965.1 Bacteroidota bacterium | reverse complement strand
GTTTTCTATATTTTATGTAAGACGGCAAATATAAACTAATGAAGCTTTAGAAAATTGTGAATTTTTACAGCAAAAATGCTTAGTTATTCACAGTTGTAATTTTGTTTGTTACAGGTTTATTGCATTATTGATAAATAATATTATTTTTAATATTAAACATTTTGCTATGCTGAATAAAATAATTGTAATAGCTTTTGTTATTGTTAGTATTGCATCCTGTAAAGGAAAAGATGCCTTTAATTACAGCCAGGATTTTGTGAAAAAAGAAAAAAGCCTGATACCTGCCATAACTGAAACTGAACAAAATGTAAAGCGTTTTATGGATAAGGAACAATACGACAGTATTGCCATAGCGGGCGAAAAAATGGAAGAATTGGTTAACAGTAAAATAAAAGAAGTAAGAGATAAACCTGCTCCCTCAGTTAAAGAAGGCGAAAATTTTAAAGAGGCCTGTGTACGTTATTTTGAATTTATAAAAAGCATGTACTCCGGTTATAAAAATTATGGCAAAGCAACCACTAAAGAACAAAGGAATGCAGAAATGGAAAAGCTGATAGAAATAACCAATAAGAAAAAGGATGCCATTAATGCCATACAGCAGGCACAGAAAAAATATGCTGATGCCAATGGTTTCAGGCTGGAGAACAATAAAAATTAGTATCGCCCTTCTACTAAAAATTTAAAGTTAAAATTTTTACAAGCTTAAAATAGAATAGTGCATTTACGAACATATTCGTATTTTGCAGAAAAATTAGCGCTATGAAAAAAATAATTACACTTGTTTTAATGTTGCCAGCTTTGGCCAGTTATGCACAACCAAAAATTATTACCCAGGCAATTGTAAACACCAAAACAACTGTTGTAGTACCCGAAGGTGAAGAAGACCAAACCAGGACATTTACTACAGAAGACGGGCAAGAGAGAGTTGTGCGATTTAATATAGGTAATGGCGAAACCAAATCTGTTACTACACTTAAAAATGATATGGTAAAAACATTTACGGAAAATGAATCAAGCCGTACAACATTAATAAGAGACAATGCTAAAAAAACTTCTACCACTATTTTAGAAATGATGGGTAAAAAAACAGGTTTTATTGCCACTGATGAAGAGCAGGCACAGGCAGCAAAACGTATAGACAGTATGATGCAAAGCAGGAATGAACAAGGGAATTTTAGACAAAGATCAACACCTGTTTTTACAACCGAATATATTGATGAAACAAAAAAGATAGCCGGTTATACATGTAAGAAGGCATTGGTTATTGATACTACAGATAATAAAGCCGATACCACTATAGTTTGGTATTGCCCCGATTTTAAATTACAAAATATAACAAGTACCGGCGGCATTGCAAGTGGCTTTGCAGGAATGGTAGCCGTTGCACGGCCAAATGGAATGGAAAACCTGGATGGGTTTCCGATGCAATACGAAAAAAATTTGAGCCGTGGCAGAAAAATGACTGTACAGGTTACCAAACTTGTTATTGATAAAGATGTAGCCGATAAAGAATTTGAGATTCCAAAAGATATTGTATTAAAAACTTTAAAAGAAATGGAAAATGGTGGCGGACCCGGTAATGTTAGGATAGTTGTAGGAGGATGATATGTGTTTAATATGTTTTATTGAATCTTATAATTTCCCTTATTTAAGTTTCCTGATACCTAAAATTACATAGATGAGGCCAGCAGATGAAAACAGGATTGTTGTGCCTGTTTTGCCTAAATGACGAAGCACCCAGTTCATGTTGGTGGCTGGTGTTTTTGTCATTTAGTTGCGATATAAATTTCAACTTCCGAATTATCTCCGTTTTGTGATTTTTCTCCGTAAACTTCAAAGTCGTAAGTATATTTTCTGTTTAATTCTTTATCTTTCTGCCAAATGTCTAACCAAACATTGACAACTGCATTCGGCATTTTTCCCTTAGCTACAAATTTTTTAAAATTGTCTGCTTTAAATTCTCGCCCAATAAGTCCATTTGGAATTTCGTCAAGTGTCGAAACTGGAACTCCGATAATTGTTGTGTACTCGTCAGTAAAGTCACTTTTATAATCTGTATAGATTGCAAGAATATTGTCAGAAACTTTGTTTGGTATTTTGTCAAAAACATTGTCAGAGTAAAATTGTCCCCAAAGTTTTTCCAAGTCTTGTTGAGCTTGATTGTTTTGGTTTGTTGTTCGGGTTGAAATTCCGATTATTTTAAATCCGTTTGTCATATTTTTTATTTTTTTCTGTTTGTAGTGTGTCGTCCGTTACACTTGCCACCAACTCTCAGATTGCCGCAACTTCTACTTTTTAATTACTAAATGAATCTTACTCGTTAACTACAATTTACATTCATTTACTATCCAAAAAAAATCCTGCCAAAAATTATTGACAGGATTTGTTATTTAGATTTTTGTATTTCTTAAAAGAAAACACTTTTATTTCACTTCCTCACAAGGCACATCTTCTACTTTGCTTTCGCCGTTTGCATCGGGGGCAGGGCCATTGCCTGCGGCATCGGCGCCGGGTTGTTGTGCTCCGGCCTGCTGCTGTGTAGCCTTGTACATGTCTTCGCTGGCTGCTGTCCAGGCTGCATTTAATTCAGTCATGGCTGTATCAATGGCTGCAAGGTCTTGTGTTTTGTGTGCATCTTTTAATTTGGTTAATGCAGCTTCAATAATTGTTTTTTTATCGGCCGGTATTTTATCGGCATATTCCTTCAGTTGTTTTTCTGTTTGAAAAATTAGACTGTCGGCTGCATTCACTTTATCTACTTTTTCTCTTTCTTTTTTATCGGCTTCTTCATTGGCTTTGGCATCGTTCTTCATCTTTTCAATTTCTTCTTTGCTTAAACCGCTGCCTGCTTCAATACGTATTTTTTGTTCTTTGCCGGTGCCTTTATCTTTTGCAGTTACATGTAAAATACCGTTGGCATCAATATCAAATGTTACTTCAATTTGCGGTACGCCACGTGGTGCCGGTGGT
>JAFDZJ010000013.1 GCA_018266965.1 Bacteroidota bacterium | reverse complement strand
TTACAAACCCTGTTGTTTGCAAAACACCTTGATTTTGTGATGTTCTTGTAACATAATCATATTGATTACCCTTAATTAACCTGTCAGTATTGAAACTTAAAGTGTTATGGATATTAAATAAATCACCAACTTTAAATTCACCCCACTCAATTCTTGAAAGCTTTTCATTGAGTGGGGAAACTACTTTCCCAAGCTTTCTTCTTTAGGGTTTTGTTGTGTCAAAATTGAACTTATTTCCCAAGCTAAATAATCACTAACAGTTTTCTTAAAGTCTTGAATTGTTGGTTTTGCGTCTGTTGGAGATACCTGATTCCAATCTGCACCATTATTTGGGTTGATTGTTCCTTCGTAATATTCTTTATCAGTAAAAAGATTTAGTTTGCTCTTTCCAAAACGAACCAAGTTTACTAATTCTTCATAGCGTTCTTTTGCTTTGTCAGTATCCTTTAGGTTATTACTTGCTTTTTTTCTATTTGTTCGTGAGTAGCCGTCATTTGAAAAGTCAATGAATTTTACAATATCATCTTTGTGGTGTTGTTCATTTACTTTAAAAACATAAATATTAGTGTTCACACTAGATTTGCCAATAAATATGTCAACTGGCATTTTGATACTTGCTAATAGTGTATGTTTTGCTAAAATTTTCTTGTTATAGTCAACTGCTTTACCTGAACCAGAAGAACTTTGAATGATTATCGCTGCATAGCCTTTATTCATCATACTAAGTGCTTTCTCAACAAAGTTCATTCCGTTGCCTAAAGCTGAATAAGGTGGATTTAGAATAAATGCGTCTGCTGGGAATTTGCTATCCTTTCTCCCAAAACCATATTTTCCGTCAAAGTCCTTTATTGAGTCAATATTCAAAATATTTGAGCTACCGTCCCCCATTAAAATCATATTTAAAATCGCCAACATATACACACTTGAAAGCAACTCTAAACCGAGCAACTGCTCGGTTTTAATTTTGATTTCTTTTTGTGTTAATTCTTGTGGCGACTTAATATTTTGTTTGGCATCATTTAGCATTTCGTTCATTGCAGCAACTAACAAACCTGCTGAACCTGTCGCAAAATCCCACACATAAGAATCTTTATTTACTCTTGCAAGTTTTACTAATAGATTGGCAACGTAAGAAGGCGTTAATACTACATCATTTAGTTTGTCTTGAGAGAACCCAAGCCAACCGTACATTTCATTAAATAGTTTTCCTGTAAAGTCAGTCGTTAAACCAATTTTGTAATATATACCTAAGTCGTCAACAATTTTGGTGAAAACTCTTTTCAGTTGGCTTTCTCCGTTTTCAACTTTATTGATGTTCTCGGTTGTCAGCGTATTTTCTAATGTTCTTAGGATTAGATTCTTCTTTTCAACTGGAATTTCTTTGTTATCCAAAAACGCCTTGATTTTTCGTACAATTATGTCACCGTCTTTGTTGCCAATTTCAGTTGAAGATTTTAAATCCGATTTTTCAAGTGGTGCAACTTTTCCCGGTATTCCAAGAGTTGCAATTATTGAAGCTGCAACAAGATAAACACGGTCGTTTTCTCCTAAGCCTTTTTCATTTTGATAAATGTCATTGTTAAGTTTTACAAGGCTTTGGTCAATTTCCTTTTCTCGCTGTTCTTTTAGTTTTTCAAGTTCTTCTGGTGTCAATTGCAAGGTTTTAACCTTGTCAATAAAACTGTCAAAGTTTTTAGGAGCTAAAAATGAAAAGTCAGTGTATTCTCCAACTTTTTGACCAGCACCAAGATTGCTTTTAGAAACATAATAAACACCTATTGAATGATGTATTTTTCCAGTTTCGTTTTTGTGTCCTGTCATACCAATTGCTATAATGTCGGTATAGCTTGTATGATGTAGCAAAGCATTTGCATAATGAACCGCACCGTTTACCGCATAAGAATTGATGTTCTTAAAATTCGGTTCGTTTTTAGAAGTTCTGTTTTCAACTTGTCCGTCAGCATCAAGTTTAACTAATTTGTCCTTGTAGCCTTTATACTCAATAAGAATAGGGAAGAAGTTTAAGTTTTTGTCTTGTAACAAGATTTTGGCATCAGGTCTATTTGCACCTGTCCCGCCATTTTTTGAGTAATAGTCTTGAAGTGCTTTGTCTATTTCTGCATTTACAGATTCTTGTTCAAGTTTGTAATCAAGTTTATATGATTTAAGCCAACCATTTGCAAGGTCGGCTATGTTTGGTTCTATTGATTGTACTGTCGTCTTTATTTTCATTGTCGTATTCTCATTGATTTATAGAAGTTCAAATATACATTTTAAGTTGCCCATTTGCTGTCACTCTAATTTATTGGGTGGTGGGTGGGCATTGGTGTTGAGTATTGTTATTTGCTGATGTATTTAGTTGAAGCCGAAAGAATTCCGTCCGCTGGGGTGGGTTGGCTGTGCGTTGGCACAAGGCAGGCTCTTTTGCAAGGTTGGCTTTTGTGTGTCTGCTTTGTGTGCCTTGCAAATGTGCCTGACTTGGTGTGTTGGGTCGTGTCGGCAAAGTCTTGGATGCTTAAATGTTTGCAGGATGTCGTTTAGGGTGACGTACAACGGCCGGGGCTTTGTGCAGGGCTGGACGTTTTTAACGTCCA
>JAFDZJ010000139.1 GCA_018266965.1 Bacteroidota bacterium | reverse complement strand
GTTATAATTCAATTTGTATTGGAAAAGTGTTTCTTTGGTTTCGCCAAATCCACTACCTATCCATTTTCCATTGGGTTGAGCTAAGATATAATTTACCGTATCTATTTTTTTAAAATCTCCTTCTTCAGTGGATAATTTTACAATAAACCGAATAGTGCTATATGGGTAATCGTTGTTATTTCTTACTACAAATATAATATTTTTTGGATTTTGAGCATCTTTTACCTCAATTGGGAAATTTATTATTTTTTTTAAATCCCATTGTCCATTAATAGAATTGATGAAGACTTGTTCCGATGAATTTTGACATCCTATCAATGCGGATAACACAATTATAGAAAAAAACTTTTTAACCATTTGGGTCTTTTTTATTGTTAGGTTTTTTCTTGAAGGGTTTCTTTTTTGCTGGCTTTGGTTGTTCGGGAGAAGCTGTATTATTTTCTATTTTGCTTTCTTGATTTACAGGTTTTTTACCATTATTTTCTTGTGAAAAATTTTTGTTTTGAGGTTTCTTATTTTGAGGTTTTCTCTTTTTTTCAAAACGATTGACATTGTTTTCCTGTATCAAATCCACAGATTTCGCTGTGTTTTCTGTTGGTTTTCCATCTTCCAAAGGTGGACACTTTTCACCTTGTTTGTTCAGTGCGATATATTTTTTTATGATGGCTATATCCAAGTCATACCAAGCAACAGGACTATCTGCATACGCAAACCACATTTTCTTTTTGAAAACATCTATTTTTATACAAAATGCTTTTCCTTTTTCTGTATTAAGGGTGGTGTTGGAAGAAGGAAAATGAGACAAGGCATCCATGTAACTGTCTAATTCATAATTTAGACAACATTTTAGTTTTCCACACTGTCCTGCTAATTTTTGAGGATTAATGGATAATTGTTGGTATCTTGCGGCATTGGTATTTACCGATCGAAAATCGGTAAGCCAAGAAGAGCAACATAATTCTCTTCCACAAGAACCAATACCTCCAACTTTTGCAGCCTCTTGTCTGAAACCAATCTGCCTCATGTCAATTTTAATACGAAAAATTGTTGCATATTCTTTTATTAGTTGTCGGAAATCCACTCTGTTTTCTGCAGTATAATAGAAAATAGCTTTGGAGCCATCACCTTGAAACTCTACATCGGTAATTTTCATTTCCAGCCCCAAACTGGTGGCAATTTTTCTTGCTTCAATTTTTATATTTTCTTCTTTTTCTCTTACTTCGTGCCAAATATCCAAATCTTTTTGGTTTGCATGACGGTATATTTTCTGAACCATATCTTCAGAAAATTTCTTCTTTTTCATTTGGATTTTCACCAATTCTCCGATAAGGCTTACCATACCTATATCATGACCTGGACTAGATTCTGCTGTTACTGTATTACCAATATTCAAGGGCAGTTTGTTTACATTTCTGTAAAAACTTTTTCTATCATTTTTGAATCTTACTTCTACCAAATCACTGGCAATAGAAGTTGGATTGTTAATATTGGAAAGCCAATCGAAAACGCTTAATTTGTAGCTGTTTCCACAGGTGTTTACATTTTCACAGCCATTCGTGGATTTTGTACCGCAAGAATGGGCAGAATCGCCAGATGTTTTGCATCCACAACTCATATTTATTTTTAATTTAACTGCAAATTTAACATATTTTTTTTCAAATCCGACTGGATGGTATAATATCCAAACGAATTTCATTTTGGTTTAATGATAATATTTTTGGTTAATCTCTATTTTTTAATAGTATCCAACCTGTTTTTTCTATTAGTTTTAATGATATAGGGTCTTTCCAATGCAACTGGTACCAATAGGTAGCTGTTGGTAGTGGAGCATTGATGTATTGTCCATTCCAAATATAGTTTGTTTTGTTTAATTTGAAAACAGATTTTCCATATCGGTCATATATGTTTCCTCCAAAGTCATCATATTTTGCTAATTCGCCAAAGTTGATGGTGTCATTTTCTCCATCTCCATTTGGAGTTATAGCATTTCTTATTTCAACTGTAAAATACTGTACAGAATTATAACAATTTATTCCTTTGTTTCTTACATATACAGTATAATACTTGTTACTATCAATATTAGTAAATACATTAGAAGTTTGCCAATTAGCTCCATTGTCTATGGAATATTCCATTATTCCTCCTTGTGGATTGGTTGCAGTAACGGTTAATGTATGATTGTCATAAATGATTTCGGTTATTGTAGGTACTTTGGTGTAAGTTACTATGGCGGATACTGTTTTGGTGCAAGTTCCATTATTAATAATCACAGAATAAGTTCCTTCATTGGTAACTGAAATCGTTTGTGTTGTTTGACCGGTGTTCCAAGTGTAGGTGTAGTTTGGTCCAGCTCCTGCATCTAGTGTAAGAGCATCTCCTTTGCACATATTTCCATTTTGCAATGTCGAAACTATTTCTGGTACAACTGTAATTGTTACGGAAGCAGGTGTCGTAGCAATACAACCATTTGCTCCTACTCCTGTTACTGTATAAGTTGTTGTTGAGGTTGGCGTTACACTTTGTATGTTTCCATTTCCGGTTAGTCCTGTCCAAGTATAAGTTGCTGCTCCGGTTGCAGTTAGTATTACAGATTGTCCTTTACATATTTTTATTGAAGAGGCATTTACGGCAATTGTAGGAGGTGTAATGTTTTTTATTACTGTTACACTCGCTTGGGAAGAACAACCATTGGCATTTGGACTTGTTATGGTCAAAATATAAGTACCGGCATTATTGACTATTGGTGTTAATGTATTGGCTCCTGAAATTATATTTCCACCACCAGAAGTAGTCCATAGTATTGTAGATCCTGTTACAAATACAGAGTTACTTGCATTAAGGGTAACTTGAGAATTATTACAGTCAATTTGTGCAGGTGTTGCAATATTAATAACTATTTGTGGGTCCATGGTTACAGTTACTGTTTTTTGAAACTGACAACCAGAAGGTGTGGTAACTGTTGCAGTATAAGTTCCGGGAGCTGTAATGAGTGTATTTGCACCATTAGTTCCATTGGACCAAGTAAATATATTTGCGTTTCCATTTGCGGTAGCACTAAGGTTGGTAGAGCTTCCTTGACAGAAATTAAGATTTCCTGTTATCTGCAAATTTGGGTCGGGTGTAGAAACTAAAGTTACCGATGCGGAATTTCCAACGCAATTGCCGTTTGTTGTTGTAACTGTGTATGTACCAGGAGTAGTTACCGTAATACTTTGATTGGTAGATCCATTGGACCAAGAGTTTCCTGTTGCGTAATTGGAGGTAAGTACTACCGGAGTGTTTGCACAAATTGCAGGGGCGGACTGTGTAATAGTAGTAACGGGAATTGTAGTAACTATCAATTGTAACTGTGCTATTGATGAGCAAGTTGCGGTTTTTACCAAAACGAAAATGGTTGCATTGCCAGAGGTGTAAGCATTAGGAGTTGCAATAGTATTCGCATTTCCTGCTTGTGCATCTGCAAGATTTTGATAATAAGAAAATGTAATGTTTGGAGTGGTGCTAATTGAATTTTGTGCGGAAGTCAAATTAAAAACAGATGTATTACCTGCCGAACACATGGACAAACTAGCGTTTTGAACCGTAGGGACAACTCCTGCATTTACAGTAAATGTTTTTGTAAATTGACAGCCAGAAGGAGTAGTACCTGTTACGGTATAAGTTCCAGCATTATTCACGGTAGTTGTAGCTCCCGTAGTTCCATTGGACCAAGAATAACTAGAAATGTTTCCAGTTGCAGAAGCGGTTAAAGTTATCGGAGTGCTACAATAAGTTGAATTTCCAGAAATACTAATAATAGGATCTGGATCTCCGGTTATGGTTATACTTGCAGGAGAACCTGTGCAAGTCCCAATAGTGTTGGTAACAGTATAAGTTCCAGTACTTGTAACGGTAATACTTTGGGTTGTCGCTCCTGTGGACCAAGTGTTTCCTATTGCGAAATTTGAAGTCAAAGTAACGCTTCCAGTTCCGCAAATTTTTGTTGAACTTGCTGTAATAGTTGGGGTGCTGTTGGTGGTAACATTTAATTGCAATTGTACAATTTGGGAACAAGTCCCTTTTTTTACCAATACATACAATGTAGTATTTCCTGAAACATAAGAATTGGGTGTTGCGATATTATTTGTATTTCCAGCTTGTGCATCTGCTTGATTTTGATAAAAGGTAAAAGTTGCACCAGGTGTTGTACTAATACTTGTTTGTGCATTAGTAAGATTGAAGGTGGCGGTATTACTAGTAGAGCATTCGCTAAGATTGGCATTTTGTGCCACTGGAGGTGTATCTACTGTTACTGTTACTGATTTGGTATAGGTACAACCTGCGGGAGTAGTTACAGTTACGGTATAATTTCCAGCAGTAGATACGGTTGTACTAGCTGTTGTACTTCCATTGGACCAAGAATAGGTGTTTCCACTTCCTGTAGAAGTTGCGGTGAGTATTGAAGAGCCACCTTGGCAAAAAGCTAAATTCCCACTAATCTGAACATTTGGATTGGTGTCTGCATTTATGGTAATATTTGCAGCAGTACTAGTACAGTTAGCGTTCGCATTCGTTACGGAGTAGGTTCCTGGAGTATTTATAGTTATACTTTGGGTGGTTGCTCCTGTGGACCAAGTATTTCCAGTAGTATAGTTAGAAGTAAGTGTTACCGAGCCACCAGCACATATAGTATTGGCAGTAGAGGTGATAACAGGAGTTGCAGGGATAGGATTAACGGTTAATTGTAATTGTGCAACTTTGGCACAGTTTCCTAACAACACTCTCACGAATACTATTCCATTTGTAGAAGAATAAGCGGTAGGGGTTGCAATGGTATTTCCATTTCCTGCAAGAGCATCTGCTTGATTTTGATAATAAGAAAATGTTACTCCTGGAGTAGTACTGATATTCGGTTGTGATGATGTCAAATTAAATATTCCTGTTGCAGTAGTAGAACAGACGCTCATATTAGCATTTTGAACAACTGGCGAAGGTAAGGTTGCTATTACCACTTGTGCTGTTCCCGGACAATTACTTCCAGGTACGGTTACCTCTACCGAATATGTTCCAGCTTGTGTTGCTGTATAGGTGTTGTTAGTAGCTCCTGCTATTGCTACGCCATTCAGAAACCACTGGAAAGTAGAACCTGGTGCTTGTGATGAAGCAACTAAATTTTGAGAAACCGGAGAACAAACTGAAATGTTTCCAGGAAGAGTTGCACCGGTGCCATCGCCAATTTGTACACCTATATTGAATGAACCCGCTTGTAAAAAAACTCCAGAGTCATAAGTTGTGTCGGAATAGTCTGCTAAAACAATTTTGAAATGATAAGTCTGCCCCGGAATTACAGTAGTTGTTGCGGTTAGAGGAACTGTTCTTCCGTTGAAATTTGTTTCTATATTGCTTGTATTATATCCTGCGAAATATTGAGGATTTACCGCTCCACAAACAGTCCCAATGGCAGGATGTATATTGGTAACACTTACAGGTCCGGCTCCACCTGGTAAAACTGCTAAATTAGTATAATTTGGCATTCCTTGTTTTTTTATCAACAAAGCAAAACCATCGGTATAGGTACACGGAAAGGACTGTGTGTATTCTTCAGAAGCAAATATATAATTGAATTTCAAAGTAGTAACCTGTGGTACAAAATCAAATTCTATATAGGTAGCATCAAAAAGCATATTGTTAGATACTCCAATAGCATTTGCTAAATCTATATCGCCACCTGTGCCAAGTGCATCGCTTAATTGTCCATAATAGCTGTTTCCTGTTTTGTTTGCATAGCCCGTAGAAAGCACAATTCCCTCATTGAAAGGGAAGGCTGTTGTCCCTTTGTTGAAGTAACCCCAAGATCGATTGGAGTTAGTAGCGGATAAATTTGGTGATACTGTTACATTGCTAATATTAGGTGTTGCACAATTTCCATTTCCTCCCGTAATCAATACATCTTTTATCAATTGCTCTATGGTGTAATTACTTGCAGCGTATCCGGCAGAATTCACATTAATAAAAGCCCCAGCTTTATTACTCAAGGATGTTGGGTTTTCGGGCACAATCAATCGTTGTCCCGAAAGCATAGCACTAAAAACAAAAAATATTATATATATACTAATTCTATATTTCATCTTCAAAATTATTTATGACAAATGTAATGTTTTTTTGAATTTTATAATATTTGTTTGAAATAAATTGTGGAATTAAAAAAATATTTTTACTTTTGCACCTCAAAATGAGATGTAAAATATGTTAATAATTCAAGTAAAAGACGGAGAGTCTATCGACAGAGCACTGAAAAAGTACAAAAGAAAATATGATAAAACAAGAGTTGTAAGATCATTAAGAGCTAGACAACAGTTTATCAAACCTTCTGTTACCAACAGACAAGCAAAATTGAAAGCTGCTCACAAACAAAGAGAAGCAAGTAGAGACGAACAAGCTTAATTATTTTTCACGAAATATTATTATCTCTTTCCGAATTTTATTAAATTTGGAAAGAGATTTTTTTATTAATATGATACAAAAGTTTTTAGACCACCTTTTAACTGAAAAAAGATATTCCAACAATACTATTATTAGTTATTCTCGTGATTTGAAAGATTTCGAACTGTTTTTATTAAAAAGTGAAGGAATTGAAAACCTTTGTTTGGTAAATAAAAAAATGGTTAGGAACTTCATGATGGCTCTTAGCGAAAAGGAACTAAGTAAAAGAAGTATCAATAGAAAGATTTCTTCATTACGCTCCTATTATTCTTTTTTATTAAAGATAAACGAAATTGCGGTTTCGCCGATAGAAACTATAGAATCATTGAAGTTTTATCCTTCCAAACAAATACCTATGTCCGAAGATGAAATGGTACAATTACAAGAAATTTTGGACGAAAATATCGATTATTTGTCCAAGACAATCATAGAAACACTCTACCAAACCGGAATTAGAAGAGCAGAATTGTGCAATTTGCTCTATCAGAATGTCGATTTGCAAAATAATGAGATAAAAGTAATAGGAAAAGGAAATAAAACAAGGCTGATTCCTATCTCGGATTCATTGAAAAAAAACTTTTTGGATTATCTAACTATAAGACAACCAAACACAAATAACAAAGATTGGTTTTTCATTAATAAAAATGGAAAAAAACTTACCGAAAAATTTGTGTATCTCAAAGTTTCGTCCTACCTTGGTCTTGTTACTTTTAAGGAGAAAAAAAGCCCTCACATGTTACGACATAGCTTTGCAACCCATGTTCTGAACAATGGTGCTGAAATATCCAAAGTACAAAAAATTTTAGGACACGCTTCTTTGGCATCTACACAAGTATATACAAATGCCAATATTGAGCAATTAAAAAAAATATATAATAAAGCTCACCCAAGAGCTACAGGAAATAATGAAAAAACAGATTGATTTCTGTATGTATAACCAAATTTTTAAATTGACAGATTATGAAAATTACAGTTCAGTCCATGGGACTTACACCTCACGAACCATTAGAGGAACACATTGAAAAAAAACTAAACAAATTGTCCACTTATTATGACAAGATTCAAGAATGTAAAGTTTTTTTAAAAGTTGAAAATGCAACTGAAAAACAAAACAAAACGGCGGAAATTATTTTGGTTGTACCAGGTGATGATGTAGTGGTAAAAAAGACAACAACAAGTTTTGAAGAAAGTTTGGATCAATGTGCCGAAACAGCTAAAAAGTTGTTAATCAAGAAAAAAGAGTTGTCTTAAAATTAAAAATAAATTTTTTTTGATTTTTTTTCAAAAATAATTTGGAGGTTTCAAAAAAAGTACTCATATTTGCACTCGCAAAACAGGAACATTCTCATTGAGATTTTCTGCTAGCAAAAAGAAAAGTAGTTCTTTTGAAATCTTTGCCTCCATAGCTCAGTTGGCTAGAGCAGCTGATTTGTAATCAGCAGGTCGTGGGTTCGAGTCCCTCTGGAGGCTCAAAAAAAAGAAATGGGGAGATTCCAGAGTGGCTAAATGGGACTGACTGTAACTCAGTTGCTTCGGCTTCGTAGGTTCGAATCCTGCTCTCCCCACTATTTTTTTAAAATAAATTTTGCAAACACAAAAAATATTTTTAAATTTGCAAACCGTTTACCAACAATTAAGTAAACACTTAATGCGGAAGTAGCTCAGTTGGTAGAGCGTCAGCCTTCCAAGCTGAATGTCGCGGGTTCGACCCCCGTCTTCCGCTCAAAAATCACAACCAACAGCGGATTGTGATTTTTTTTTAAAAACTATTGCCGTTATAGCTCAGGGGTAGAGTGCTTCCTTGGTAAGGAAGAGGTCTCGGGTTCAAATCCCGATAATGGCTCAAAAAAATCTTTCTTTTCGTAAGGAAGATTTTTTTTATTCTACCAATAGAGATGTTTTCTATTGTATAATATTGGTTATCAATAACCAAGGAATATTTCAAATTGAAACTCTATTTTTGAGTGAAAAATATTTAAAAAAACTTATAGTTTTAAAGATTTTTATATATTTGCACCGAATAAACAATTAATAAAAACAATTTACTATGTCAAACATTGCATCAAGAGTTAAAGCTATCATCGCTGATAAGCTTGACGTTGAAGAAACAGAAGTAACTCCAGAAGCTAGCTTCACCAACGATTTAGGAGCAGACTCTTTGGATACTGTGGAACTTATTATGGAATTCGAAAAAGAATTTAACATCCAAATTCCAGATGACCAAGCGGAAAAAATTACCACAGTAGGTCATGCTATCGCTTACATCGAAGAAGTAGTTAACAAATAGTATTTCTAAAAAAGGAAATAATAATAATTTATGGAATTAAAAAGAGTAGTTGTAACAGGTTTTGGTGCAATAACACCAATTGGTAATAATGCTAAAGAATACTGGGAAAACCTTGTAAAAGGTCAGAGCGGAGCCGCTCCGATTACTCTTTTTGATGCCACAAATTTCAAAACTCGTTTCGCTTGTGAAGTGAAAAATTTCGATCCATTGCAACACTTCGACAAGAAGGAAGCAAAAAAAATGGATAGAAATACCCAATTTGGAATGGTTGCCGCAAGAGAAGCGATAGCACATTCTCAATTATTAGACAAAGAAGTAGATAAAAATAGAATTGGAGTTATCTGGGGTTCTGGTATTGGTGGTTTAGAAACTTTTGAATCAGAAGTTGTAAACTGGGCAAATTCCGAAATTCCTAGATTTAATCCTTTTTTTATTCCTAAAATGATTGCAGATATTACCCCGGGGCAAATCTCAATCGAATATGGCTTTCATGGTCCCAACTATACCACAGTTTCCGCATGTGCTTCTTCTGCAAACGCTCTTATCGATGCCAAAATGCTTATACAATTGGGTAAAGCAGATGTCATTGTATGTGGAGGTTCCGAAGCTGCAGTCTGTGCAAGTGGAGTAGGAGGTTTTAATGCTTTGATGGCACTTTCCACAAGAAACGATGATCCTACTACAGCTTCTAGACCTTTCGACAAAGATAGAGATGGTTTTGTATTAGGTGAAGGTGCTGGATGTATCATATTAGAAGAATATAATCACGCTGTACAAAGAGGTGCTACAATATACGCCGAACTGAAAGGTGGCGGAATGAGTGCCGATGCTTATCACATGACAGCTCCACACCCCGAAGGATTGGGAGCGTATTTGGTTATGAAAAATTGTTTGGAGGATGCTGGTATTACAACAGATGAAGTAGATCATATCAATATGCACGGAACTTCAACCCCTCTAGGAGATATTGCAGAGTCTAGTGCTATTTCCAGATTGCTTGGAGATCATGCTTTTGATATTCAAATAAATTCAACAAAATCTATGACAGGACACTTACTTGGTGCTGCTGGTGTTATAGAAGCTATTGCAGCTCTTGGCACAATTATCCATGGTGAGGTTCCTCCTACCATCAATCATTTTACTGATGATGATGCTATTGATAGCCGTTTGAATTTTACATTTAACCATTCCGTAAAAAAAGAAGTGAAAGTTGCTATGAGCAATACTTTTGGCTTTGGAGGACATAATGCTTGTGTTCTATTTACAAAAATTTAATTTTTTTTCTAAAAAATGGAGTTAAAGAAATTTCTTTCTAGATTCCTGAAGCAACGAAAAATAGATATATCCGAAAAAGATGCTCAATTTCATAAAGAAATTAGCTCACTATTAGGGTCAGAAATCGTTGATATTAATTTTTATAAATTAGCTTTTTCTTTGAAAAATCAATCCAAAAAGGTTGATGATAGATATAATAACTATGAACGATTAGAGTTTTTAGGAGATTCAGTCTTGGGTACTATTATTTCTTGTTATACTTTTCACAATTACCCTTCTGCTAATGAAGGTTTCCTTACCCAACTGAAATCTAAAATTGTGAACAGGAAAAATCTTAATAAAATTGGGAATGAATTGGGATTAAAAAAATTAATCCGGAATATAAATCCTCAAACGACAGCATTGAGTGAAAACTTATCTGGGAATCTTTTTGAGGCTTTTATTGGAGCAATTTATTTGGATTTAGGATATGACAAATGTAAAGAAATAGTTTTACAAAAGCTCCTCACACCTGCCATAATCAATGGTTTGGAAAAGAAAATAATCAGCTATAAAAGTATTCTTTTGGAATGGGGACAAAAAAATAAAAAAACAATTGAATACGCTACAACAGAAGAACAACAAAATCATAAGTCCTTTGTTTTCCGAAGTGAAGTAATCATCAATAATAAAAGCGTATCCAATGCAACGGATTCCTCTAAAAAGAAAGCCGAAGAAAAGGCTGCTCAACGAGCTTTTTATATACTAAACAAAAGAGAAAGAATACTTGAATAAGACAAAAAATATATTACAAATACCGATTGACGATTCGCAAGAACCTTTGTATATTGGATATGTCAAATGTCAAACTATTCTACCTACTTATAATTTTTTTTTTGAAATTAATAAACAAAATCAATTTTTCTTTGAAAGAAAAAAAGATTTGATAAGGCATGGAGAATATTTCGACTATTATTACTCTGTATATGAAGCAAAATGTGAAACCCAACAAATAAATTATCGGTTTTTCTCTAACCACCCAATTCATACAATTCAAACTAAAGAAATTTCTGACTTATTTGGTTTGGAAATGGAGAACAAATTTTTGGTTGATAGTTCCGAAATTATTTATATAGCAAGCACTTCTTATTTTAGTGCTAATTTTTCATTAATTTTGCAAACTGAAAAATCAATCTTCCAATTAGAAGTTCAGGAAATATTTTCCAACGATGAACTTTTCGAATTAATTCAATATTATGAATAAAAACTCAAAAAAAACAAAAATAATTGCTACTCTAGGACCAGCATCTTCTTCCAAAGAAGTAATGTTGGATCTTATAAAAGCTGGTGCAGATGTATTTAGAATTAATTTTTCTCATGCAGATTACGATTTAGTTAAAAAAAATGTTGAACTCATCAGAGAAATCAACAAAGAGAACGGGTTTTCTGTAAGCATCTTGGGAGATTTGCAAGGTCCAAAATTGCGAATTGGTGTTGTAGAAAATGGTTCGTATCTTAATCCTGGCGACATCCTTACCTTTACCAATGAAAAAATAGAAGGTAATTCGGAAAAAGTATATATGACCTATACACAGTTTCCTACCGATGTGAAAGTTGGCGAAAGAATATTAATCGATGATGGAAAACTGGTACTAGAAGTAATAGAAACCAACCTAAAGGACACCGTAAAAGCAAAAACTATACAAGGAGGACCATTAAGTTCCAAAAAGGGTGTAAATCTGCCAAACACCAATGTTTCCTTACCTGCACTTACAGAAAAAGATATAGAAGATGCCAATTTTATTTTGGATTTGGAATTGGATTGGATTGCACTTTCCTTTGTAAGACATGCACAGGATATTATTGATTTGAAAGAATTGATTGCCAACCACCCAAACAGTAAAAATTTCAAAACACCAATCATTGCCAAAATAGAAAAACCAGAAGGGGTAAAAAATATTGATGAAATATTGGCAGAATGTGATGCACTGATGGTAGCCAGAGGAGACCTAGGTGTAGAAGTGCCTATGGAAGAAGTTCCAGCAATACAAAAGATTCTTGTTGAGAAAGCAAAAGTACATGCAAAACCGGTAATCATTGCAACTCAAATGATGGAAACCATGATTACCAGCCTAACACCGACCAGAGCTGAAGTAAACGATGTTGCCAATTCCGTACTCGATGGTGCCGATGCTGTAATGCTTTCAGGGGAAACCTCTGTTGGAAAATATCCAGTTGATGTTATAAAAAATGTTACTAAAATTATAAAAAGTATAGAAGATACCTCTTTTTATAAAAATAATAACAAACCGATAGAACACGAATTCAATTGTGTTGATGATAGATTTATTACCAACAGGATTTGTATGGCAGCTGTTAGAATTGCAAAATCCACAAGTGTACAAGCTATTGTTACGCTTACCTATTCCGGATATACAGCATTTCAAATTTCTTCTCACAGACCCAATTCCCATATCATTGTATATAGCTCCAATAAAAGGGTTATTACAATGCTTAACTTGGTTTGGGGAGTGAGAGCATATTATTATGATTTGCAAAAATCCACAGACGAAACCATTATACAAGTCAATATGCTTTCTTGGAACCATGGATATGTGGAGCCCGGAGATTTTGTCATCAACCTCAATGCAACACCAGCACACGAAGGTGGCAAAACAAATACACTACGACTAACAACCATATAATAATAAAGCTGGACTCAAAAAGTTCAGTTTTTTTTTTTAAACTGATGATTTGTAGATATTATTTTATCCTTTGGTTTTTTCTAAACATTAAAAAAGTCGTTGATACAATAATTTCTATTTTGAAAACCAAATACTGAAAAATATAAACTAAATTTGTGATTTAGGAACTTTAATAAAAAACACAAGTAAAAAAGAGTTAAGAAAAAATTTAAAAACTTGATTTTTCATAATGCAAGTAGCTATCGACATATTAGAAAATGAATTCATAGAGAAATATCCTGGTGTTCTCGAAATTATACTTTGCGACCGAACAACAAATAAAAATATCTTTTGGGCAACAGATAATTACGAAAATCTTGGAGACTCGTACAAATTCAATTCTGAAATCCTAAAAGAATCTATTACCAGAGAAAATGGCAATATAATAATGCCCAGAGTTTACAAAGACAAAGTTTTACAACTTTCTCGATCCAAAGAAATGGCAGAAGTTTTCACACCATCTTGGATTTGCAATGCACAAAACAATGCAGTGGACAACTCTTGGTTTGGCAAAGAAAATGTTTTCAACAAAGAAATTGTTTTAGAAAATGGAACAAGATCTTGGGAAACTACCAAAGAAAAAATAGTTTTCCCTAAAGGTAAAACCTGGCAAGATTATATCCTAGACACTCGATTGGAAATAACCTGTGGAGAGGCTCCATATTTGGTAAGTAGATACGATACCACAACAGGAGATTATATTTCCATTGAAAACCGAATTGGTTTATTGGATAGAAAATTAAGAGTGATTAATGAAAATGTAGATTCAAAAGAAAATTGGATCAACGCAACTGAAATTGCCTATAAAAACATTTACGGTTTCGAATGGCAAGGCGACAGTTTGCTTTTGGCTCGTGAAGCATTGTTAATTTCGTTCATAGAAAACTTTGCTTATAAATTTAATACAGAACCAACTATTGAGGTTATCAAAAATATTGCATACATTATATCTTGGAATTTGTGGCAAATGGACGGTCTGAAAGGTGTTGTCCCAAATAGTTGCAAAGATCAAATTACAGAAATTACTGATATTTTTGAAACCAAAACAGAAATACAAAAATGTAAAGGTTGCCAAAAGAAAAACATAAAATTGCATAATGGAATTTATTGCAATATTATGGATTGGGG
>JAFDZJ010000138.1 GCA_018266965.1 Bacteroidota bacterium | reverse complement strand
ATAGAATTTCTAATTTTTTAGAATACTAAATTTCAAGACGAAATGCCACTACACACAACAAGGGTTTTATGCAAGTGGGGCGGGACGGAACTCGTTGGGCAGTAGTTCTTTGTTGGGCAGCGGTAGGCAGACATTTTACTATCAACAATTATTCATACTTTCAGCATTGAAATAAAAAATGGGTTGACCGTCGGTTGGGCTGAAGGAATTCTAATCCCCACCTGCATAAAGCCCGAAACGTTGGCCGCAATATAAATCTACATGACATTCATCGACAAACTAATAACGCTTAAACCAAGGGAAGAGGCGGGCAGTAAAACGTCAAGGAAATATCGTTTTCAAAAAGACCTATCGCTTTTTTTATTACTTGAAAATCATTCATCATTATCTGACTATGTCTTTTTATTTGACTTTCATGAAGACCTAGTTATTTTCGATTCCTCAACATCTCCATCGAAAGCAAACTTCTATCAAATTAAGTCAAAAGATGGCTCTGGAAATTGGACAATCAAAGGATTGACATCCAGTGAAAAGGACAAATTATCAATACTTGGAAAATTATATTTGAACAAAATTAGTTTCCCAGATAATGTTGAATCACTAAACTTTATATCTAATTCAAAATTCAGTTTTAAAGAGCTTAAAGACAAATCTGATTCAAAGATTGTAGCACTTATCAAAGGGAAGAATCTTCATGATGATGACATATCTGAATGCAACAAAAAATTAATTGATGAACACAAACTACCAAAAGACACAGATTTCGAAAATTATACAAATTTCCATTCTACCATTTTGAGTAACTCTGATAGCTCAACACATTGCATTGGCAAATTAAACACTCTAATAAATACAATTAATCCAGCAAATAAAATAAATCCAGAACTAGCATATAAGCAGGTTATTAATGAAATTTCAATTAAAACCGAAAACACAATCTCGACAAGTCCTGTTGAAAACATTACCGAATTAATTACTTTAAAAGGTATCACTAAGAAAATGTTTCTTAAATATTTGGAAGAAGCTGGTCTTTACAAATCAATAGAAGAAGAATGGGTTGAGATAAAACAGTCACTTGAAACTTGTGGAATCGGATACAAAGAACTTATGAAATATAAAGCAAGTTGGAGAGAAATGAGTGCAACATTAATTAATGAATCAAATAGCATACCGTTACAAAAATTAGTAGATGATATAGCAGTCTTAATTCAAGAAGATTCAATTAATTCAGTTGCTGTCGAAAAAATGAATCTGCTAGAAATTGTTAATCATACCTATTCAAAATTGCAGAAATCAGTTTACGACGAATACCTAGTCAAATGCCTCGTAATTAAACAGCTAAATGAAGAATAAAGGAAATATTAAAAAATTAGTCAGAAATCTAAGAGTAAAAAAGAATGAAAAGCTTATTCATATCGGAACTCCTATTGCTGTCCTTAAAGGAAAAAAAAGCAAGAAGGATAACATTCAATCGTAGTCGGACTCTCATTTATGGGAAAAACCATACTTGAAAGTCCTCCTTAATAAAAAGCATCTACAAAACCTTTGGAGCAGAACCTTTAATGAATCCAAAATTTGAGAACGCTAACGTTTCCGCTTTGGTCAAATTTGAAGTAGATTCTGTGAAATATCAAATATTGAGAGATGGAAAACAGTTTGCTATTTTTGATGGAGAGAGCAACTTGTTACAATCATTTTCATCCGTTACGAAGGAACTCGGCCCTTATCTAGCAGAACTATTTAACTTTAAACCTGTTTTCCAATCTGTACATTCTGATTTTATAATCCCTCCACCTGCATTTTTATTTTTGCCATTTTATGTTGACCAAGATGAAAGTTGGGGAAAAAGTTGGTCTTCATTTAAGTTACTACAACAAATTAAAGATTACAGAAATCAATCTATTTATTATCACTCTGGTATAAGACCTAATGAATATTTTACCACAAAAAAAGAAATTCAAGAATTTATAAAAGTAATTGAGCAAACAGATAAAGAGCAAAAAGTTACCAATAAAGTTTTAGGTGATATTAAAAACAAATTATCACAAACCGAATTCAATATCGATATAGATTCATTTAAATCAGAAATCACAGAATTATTGACCCAAGCTGAATCTTTAAAGACGATAGAAGCTAACTTAAAACAGGAACTCCATGATTTATATCATCTGAAAGCTGCATATGACGCCCAGATAAATATTGTAAAACAGGCGATAGTTGAAAGTCACAATGATTTAAAATTTGCTTCAGAAAAGCTACCAGACATTATTAGCTGCCCAACTTGTGGAGCAGAATATGAAAACTCTTTTTCAGAACGCTTTCAAATAGCGACGGATGAACAGAAAAGTAAAGAGCTCTTACTTGAATTATTGAAAGAAGCAAAAGAGATTGATGAAAAAATTGATAAGGAAAATAACAAGCTAACAAATACGCTAAGCGAGGTCACCAAAATCGATGGTATTTTGCAGCAAAGAAAAGGCGATATTTCCTTGCATGACATAATTGAGAATGCCGGTAAAAATCAGGTTAAAGAACTTTTTTCAATTCGCTATCGTGAATTAACAGAAATTCTTGTTGACAACGCAAGGAAAAAAGAGAAATTAGAAGCTAAATTGAAATCATATGAAAGCAAAGACCGGAAAGATGAAATAATTAGTTATTATACTTCAACTCTTAGTTCATTCTTAAAAAAATTAGACGTCTATTCCTTACATTATGATGATTATAAAAACATTACTTCTAAAATTGAATCAAAAGAAACTGGTAGTTCTCGACCGAGAGCATTAATAGCCTACTACTTCACATTCTTCTATTTAATGCAAAAATATTCATCATCAACTTATTGTCCATTAATTGTAGACTCCCCTAATCAACAGGACCAAGATATAGAACATATTGACAAAATAATGAAGTTCATTAACCAGAACCAGCCAAAAGGTAGTCAATTAATTTTGGGTTTAGCAGAGACATATGGAGAAGACTTTAACTGTAAGGTAATTGAATTAAAAGAAAAATACAATCTTCTTAATGAGGAAGAGTTTAATTCAGTAAATGAAGAACTATATGACAAAATTCAAGCATTATGGTTCTAAATACTGCGGCCAACATTGCATTGCAGCAATGGCGGGTGACAGAATATATGTTGATCTTAGGGAACTGAATTCAACTTTTGTTCCGGGCTTGACGAAATATATTGAGCGATAGAATATATTTTGAACTTTATATCTTTAATCAACTGCGGTATCGGCTGACGGAATTCTATACCGCCACTGCTGCAATGCCTTCACGTTAGCTGTCACTTTATTGAGACCCTTCGGTCAAAAAATATTTTTATAATGGGACTATTTGACAAACTTTTCGGCAGTAAACCTAAGCCGACAAATCCTGACAATTCAAAACTCTTTAAATTAT